>DATMIP010000248.1:0-12771 GCA_035554515.1 Sphingomonas sp.
CCGCACAAGACGATCTACAACCGCTTCATCCGCTGGAGCCGTTTGGGCGTGTTCAACCGCATCTTCGCCGAGCTGGCTGGCAAGGCCGGAGAGCCCGACCGGATCATGATCGACGCGACCCATCTCAAGGCGCACCGGACCGCGGCAAGCCTGCTAAAAGGGGGGCTCTTTCCCGATGTATCGGGCGCACCAAAGGCGGCTTGAACTCGAAGCTCCACGCCGTCTGCGACGGACTGGGCCGGCCGATCATGATGCTGCTCACCGAAGGCCAGATGAGCGATCACAAAGGCGCTCGCCTGCTGCTTTCCGCGCTTCCCCACGCCAGGGAACTGCTCGCCGACAAAGGCTATGACAGCGACTGGTTCCGGACCGCGCTGATCGAACGCGGCACCACCCCGTGCATTCCCCCGCGCAAGAACCGCAAGGTCCAGCACCATTATGACAAGGACCTCTACCGCCAGCGCCACAAGATCGAGAACGTCTTCGGCAGGATCAAGGACTGGCGACGGGTCGCTACCCGCTACGACCGATGCGCACACACCTTCATGTCCGCCATCTCCATCGCCGCAACATGCTGCTACTGGTTGTGATCAATGAGTCCTGAGCCTAATGAGATAAGGGGACATAATATTTAATTGCGCCGATTTCTCGCCCGCGGGTCGTATCGGGCGAAATGGGCAGCGCGCTGCGAAATCATCTTCGGGTTCGATCGTATCGGCCTTACGCCCCCCTTTTCCCCGAGGCGAGCACAAGCGCGATAGGAAGGCGCCCCAGCTGCGATAGGGCGCCCCCTCCCCGAGTGTGGTTCAAACCGGGCTTTCTTTTGCCGCTTCCCCGTTTCCCGAAACCGCCGATTTGCGCTCGGGCGGCAGGGCATCCGCCTGCGCCTTCACGTCGCCTTGGGGCGACGATGGGGCTGCGCCCGCAAGCAGACCATTCAAGTTGGCCCCGTTCATGCCGAGTTCGGCCATCAGGGCGTCGATCAGTGGTCCGCCGACGCGATAGCGCATCGCGGCCGCCACGGCGGAATCGGCAAGATTGGTGCCACTCGGCGGCCCGTCAAGTCCGCCCGTCTCGCCATGCAACCCGCGCGCATCGATGATGCTGATCTTGTCAATCTGCTCTATCGGTTTGGCCGCCGCCGCGATGATGCCCGGCAATGCCTCCAACATGGCCCTGCGCACCAGCAGTGCGGTCTGCGCATCGCTGAGGATATTGGTCGCTTCATTCAGCGCGGTCTGACCCGCGGCGTCTACCGTAAAGGCAGCCGCGCGACCCTCGGCGCGGGCTTTTTCCGCATCTGCCTCCGCAGTCGCTTCGGTGCGAAGCGCGATGGCGCGTGCGTCAGCCGCTTCGCGTTCCGCGGCGGCAGCGACGGTGATACCCACAGCCTGCTCCTCAGCCCTTTGGGTGGCCGCGATCACCGCGACATTCCTGGTGCGGTTCGCGATCTCGGTGGCCTTGGCCGTCAGGACGCTCTCTTCGGCGCGAACCGCGAGTGCGCGCGCTTCGTTGGCAGCGGCGGTCGCAGTCGACTCTTCCTCCGATTTTTGCGCGGTCTGCACGGCAGTCGTGATGCGGGCGAGTTCGATGTTGCGGTCGCGTTCGATGGTCGCGGTCTGGACCGCGCCGTCGCGCGCTATGGTCGCTGTCTGGATAACCTTGTCGGCTTCGGTCTTGGCAACGGTTTGCGCCTGTTCGGCGGTGATGCGCGCGATTTCCGCCAGACGGGTCTGTTCAGCCTCGGCGGTAGCGATCGCGGTCGCCTGCTCGGCACGCCGGGCGGACAATGTCTGTTCCTGAGTGAGGCGCGCCTGCTCGGCGGCCTGAGCGATCTCAAGCGACTGATTGTTGGCGTCCAGATTGCGCTGCTCGATCTCGACCCGGTTGGTTGCGACGATATCGTTACGGATCTTCTTGCGCTCTTCGATCGTGCGCGTGAGCACCGTCAGCCCTTCGGCATCGAACGCATTATTCTCGTTGAAATGTTCAAAGGCGGTCTGGTCGAAATGGGTGATGCTGACCGATTCCAGCTGGAAGCCGTTCATATCCAGATCGGTCATCAGCGCCTCCTGCACCTTCTGGATGAAGTCGGCGCGATTGGCATGCAGATGCTCCATCGTCATCGTTGCCGCGACCGATCGCAGCGCCGATACGAGCTTGCCATCGAGCAGTGCCTTGACCGCATCCGGACTGTTGACCGCATCACCAAGCGTCTGTGCTGCCGCCGCGATCGATGTCGCATCCGGCTTCACCTTGATGTGAAACAGACCGACGACATCCACGCGGAGCTTGTCGAGCGTAATCAGCGCATCCTTGTTGAGACGCGACACCTCCAGCTTCACCGTCGTCAGCCGGACATGCATCAATTCATGCAGGACCGGTATGACCATGATGCCACCATTCAGGACGACCTTTTCGCCGGCAAAACCGGTGCGAATAAGGGCTACATCCTTGGTTGCGCGGCGATAGAGCCGCGTCAGAATTATCCCGATCACCATCAGCGCGACCAGAACGACGGCGGCGTAAATGAGGATGTTCAGAAGTGATGCCGGCATGATGCTCCCCTGTGCAACGCTGCGTTTTTTTTCAGATGGGTCTTAAGTTGGTCTGCGCATCGGGCAATGCGTAGAAGGTCGCGCCTTCCTTGCGGACGAGCAAGGCGGTCTCGCCCTGTGCAATGACATCAAACTCGTGGTGCGGTTCGATCATCACATAATGGGCCTGCTGATACTGATCGACTACCTTGGCGCGCGCCGGATGGCCGCGACGAGCCGTGCCTTCCAGGACTGTGCCGCGGCGCATCAGCAGATCGTCCGTCGTTATGGCACTGCTTTCGAATGTCGGCATGAGCCGGGTCAGTCCAGCGACAGCGAAGCGGTTGAAGAAGGCGGCGGCTGCCAGCGCCAGGCCCGACGCAAATTCCCATCGGAGCGGCGTCCCTGTCAGAACGGTCGTCACCTGTTGCAACGCGACGCCCGACAGGGTGAAGCAGCACAGCAAAGCTGTAAGCCAAATCAGTATCGGCAGGCCGGCTCCGACGCCGAGCCAATCCAGCATGGTACCGCCGTGCAGATCGGCATCGCTGTCCAGATCAAACTGACCGATGCCCAGACCGATCGCCTCGATCAACCCGATTCCGATCATGACAACGAAGGCTATGGCGAAAGGTGCATAGGCTGGGGTCAAAAAGACGTCTGTCATTGCCCCTACCATAGCAACGCCAGCGAAGACCGCCCAGAAGATTGAGCCATAACGGCAAAATCAGCTGCTGCACCTCGCATCTGGCGAATTAGCCGGAAGTTCACCTCCCTTGGACGAGGCGACATGCTCTCTGTTGCCCCGTTCTGCCACCTGCCTCTCGCTTGACTCGCGTCGCCCGCACCGTCTTCCCCGGTGCACCGCATCTCGACTTCGGCCCGGAGCAGCGTGACGATGGTGGATTAAATATTGTGTCCCTTTATCTTGCTAATCCTCCTCCGCCAGGGGGAGGTGGCAGGCGCAACCTGACGGAAGGGGAGGATGGGTCGGGCGCTTGCCGAGCCCTCAACGCGCATCGCTGCCCCTCCGTCGCCTTCGGCGCCACTCCCCCTGGGGCGAAGCTCGCTTGCCATCCGCTTGATGGGAAGGGGCACAATATTTAACTTGAGCCCCCTCGCCTCCGCTCAACTCACCGCCGCCCGCAACCGGTAGCTGAGCGCCTCGGCGATATGCACCCGCCCGACCTTCTCCGCGCCCGCTAGATCGGTGATCGTGCGCGCTACCCTTAACACCCGCGTATAGCCGCGCGCCGACAGGCTCATCGCGGCTGCGGCCTGCGCGAGCAGCGCGCGGCCGGCTTCGTCGGGCGTCGCACTGGCCGCGAGCAATTCGCCATCCGCCTCGGCATTGATGCGCAGGCCGTGCGCGGCGTAGCGCGCCGTCTGGATCGCGCGCGCTGCCTCGACCCGCGCGCGCACCTCGGCCGATCCTTCCGCCGGCGGCGGCAAGACGAGATCGGCCGCGCTTACGGCCGCCACCTCAACATGCAGATCGATCCGATCGAGCAATGGCCCCGACACGCGCGTCTGATAATCCTGCGCGCAACGCGGCGCCCGGCTGCACGCACGCGCCGCATCGGATATGTGTCCGCACCTGCACGGATTCATGGCGGCGATCAATTGGACGCGGGCCGGAAAGGTCACATGGGCGTTGGCGCGAGCGACCTGGACCTTGCCCGTCTCCAGCGGCTGGCGGAGCGAATCGAGCACCGCGCGCTGAAATTCGGGCAGCTCATCAAGGAACAGCACGCCCAGATGCGCGAGGCTCACCTCGCCGGGCTTGATCTTGAGTCCCCCGCCGACCAGGGCCGCCATCGACGCCGAATGGTGTGGGCTGCGGAACGGCCGGGTGCGCGACAGGCGCCCTCCTTCCAGCGTTCCCGCCACGCTCGCCACCATCGAAACTTCCAGCGCCTCGGCCGGGGTCAGATCGGGCAATATGCCGGGCAAACAGGCCGCCATCAGCGATTTGCCCGCGCCGGGCGGCCCGACCATCACCAGATTATGCCCGCCCGCCGCCGCTATCTCCAAGGCGCGTTTGGCGGTTTCCTGCCCCTTCACCTGCGCCAGATCAGGCCCCGGTGCCGCGGCATCCGCCTCGCCGGGTATAGGCGAGGCGAGCGGACGCACGCCCCGAAAATGATCGAGCAGCGCCATCAGATCGGGCGCCGCCACCACCTCGATCGATCCTGCCCACGCCGCCTCCGGCCCCTGCGCCGCCGGACAGACCAGCCCTAGTGCGCGCTCCGACGCGTGCAGCGCGGCGAGCAGCACGCCGGGGGTCGGCGCGATCCGCCCGTCGAGGCCGAGCTCGCCGACCACGACGTGCGCCGCGAGCGTCTCGCCGTCGATCACTCCCATCGCGCCGAGCAATCCCAGCGCGATCGGCAGATCGTAATGCGATCCTTCCTTCGGCAGATCGGCGGGCGAGAGGTTCACGACGATGCGCTTGGGCGGCAGCGACAGGCCGATCGCGCTCAATGCGCCGCGCACGCGCTCACGGCTCTCCGCCACCGCCTTGTCGGCGAGGCCCACCACGACGAAGGCAGGCAGCCCCGGCGTAACCTGAACCTGCACCTCGACCGCGCGCGCTTCCAGCCCGAGAAACGCCACCGTCGATACCAGAGCGACCAATGCTATTCCCCCCTTTTGTTCCGCTTTTCATAGCGGCTTTTCCGGGCAAGGGAATGGTTGCCGCCGCATCAATTCCGATCGGATGAGGAACGGGCAATGCAGGGAATGGCGGCACGACCGGATGCGCCGCATGTCCTGCGCGTCCGATCGACCTGGTTTTGCCCGCAAACTAAATTTTCAGGCAACCAACCTGCGTTAGCGCGTATAAGCAAAGACGTGGGTAAGGCCGCTTCATCGGCGCGAAACTGGTTCAAGCGAGCGCGCGCTGACAGCAACGGAAAGCTGTCGCTTACGTAACCGGAGCTTATCCATGTCTACACTGCCGGAAGACGATTATTTCAGCGTCCGGGAACGCCAGAGCCGTGAAAATGCCGAGAAGGCGAAGGATTCCAACGCGCGTCTTGCGCATCTCGAACTCGCCAAGCTTTACGCCCGCCGCGCCGCCGATAAGGGCGCCGGCTGACTTTACCGCCATTGCCTGCGAGAACTGCGCCGTTGACCCTGGATGCCATTGACCTTGGATATAGTCCAACGGATCGATCCGGTTTATACAATGCCCGACGGCGCCGACTCGTGCGAAGCCGAATCGCTACGATCGGCGTTGTACCGGTGACAGCCCGAGGCGCTGCCGCTTGTTGCGATTGGAAGCGTGGCCATGCCTGGCCGTGATGAAGACGAAATCTATTACCGGATGCGCGAGCGCGAGGCTCGCGCCATGGCTGAACGCGCGACCGATCCGCACATCAAATCGATCCACCTGCGCTTCGCGGAAGCCTATGCCCGCCGGGCTCGCGCCGAAGCCAATCGTACCCAGGCGGCCTGACCCGGCACATCTTCGTCAGCGCTGATATTTCCAATGCCGCGGCTTGCCTTCGGCCAACCATTCGATCGCCTGCGCCGTCCGCGTCGCGCGCGTTTCGGCGCGCTTGGCCTCACCGATCCACTCGCAATAGTCGCGGCGATTACTCGCTGAAAACCCATCGAATACCGCCTTCGCTACCGGCGCGTCGGCCAGCGCCGCCGCCAGCTCGTCCGGCACCGGCAGGATTGTTCGCGGCACCGCCTTCGCCTTGCGCGGCGGCCCATCGTCGATCGTCGCGGCGGCCGCGCGGATCATCCGCACGAGCTCGGAATCATCGGGCAGATCGGAAACCGTCGTCAGCCGCCCGAACTGCCCCATTCCCTCACGCCCCACATGCGTCGGCGCCGTCTCGCCGGTACGCCACAGCATCAAGGCGGCATGCGCCTTGAACGCTGACATTCCAGCGAGAATCCTGTCCCGGTAATCGAAATGGGGCCGGCTCCATTTGACCGTCTCGACCACTTCGGGGCAGGCGGAATGGACGAGTCCCCGAATATGACGGAGTATCGGCTGCGCGAACGAAGGCGCGCTGGCGATGTAGGCGTCGATCCGGGGATCGCGCGGCATCAGAACAGATCGGGGCCTTTGAAATTGTCGGCATAGGTCTGCAATTTCAGACTGCGCGCCGGCCCGCCTGCGGTGACATGATAAGCAAGCCCATGCTTTTCGGCATAGGCCTTGGCCGCATCGAGCGTGGCGAAGCCGATCTCGACCTGCTCACGCGTATCGCCCGATCCCGCCCAGCCGGTCAGCGGATCGGGGCGCTTGGCCTCGGCCGGCTCATATTCGAGGATCCATTCGCCTTCCCGGGCGCGGCCCGATTGCATGCTGCTCTTGATGCGCTGACGGATGCGGGCCTGGACCATGCGCGCAGCGATACAATGCGCGCGGGCGGAATCAAGACCTCTCTCCTCCCCGGCACGGGGAGGGGGACCAGCCGCAGGCTGGTGGAGGGGGATTGCGACGAGGCGGTACCCAACCTGGCTACCCCCTCCACCACGCCTTCGGCGGCCGTCCCCCTCCCCGTTCCGGGGAGGATATAGCGTGGGAAACGCTCAGCCCTGTCTCAACGCCGCCCGCTTCGTCCTGAGCGTCGGATCGGCCCGGGTCGGATCGTCCGGCCACGGGTGGCGCGGATACCGCCCGCGCATCTCCTTCGCGACCGCCGCCCAGCTTCCACTCCAGAAGCCCGGCAGATCGCGTGTCGTCTGGATCGGCCGCCCGGCCGGCGAGGTCAGGCGCAGCACCAACGGTGTCGTCCCGATCATCGGATGCGCGGCCAGCCCGAACAGGGCCTGCACGCGCAGCTCGACCGCCGGCCCGCCCTCCGCCGCATAATCGATCGCGTGCGTCGTCCCGAGCGGCGAGGTGAAATGCGGCGGCGCGGCCGCGTCGATCGCGCGTTTGCCCTCCCAGCCGATCAAATTCTCGAGCGCCTGGAACAGCGCCCCGCTGGCTATGTCCGAAAGCCTGCGCTTGCCCGCAACCAGCGGCGGCAACCATTCGTCGAGCCGCGCGATCAGGGCCTCGTCCGACAGGTCCGTCGCGCCCGCAAAGGCCGCGCGCTGGCGCAATGCGCTCGCCGCTTCGCCCCACGGCAACAGCGCGAGTCCGTGCTTGCGCACGCCCTCCACCAAAGCCGCCGCGAGCTCGGCCGGATCCGCATTGCCGTCCGGCCCCGACGCCAGCCGGATCGCCCCCAGCCTCTGCTCGCGCACCGCGCGGACGATTCCGGTCGCCGGATCGAAGCGCGTCGCGCACCGATTTTCGATACGATTCCGAAACAAATCATCAAGTTCGTTTCCGGTGATTTTTGCACCCGACAGGATACGCGCTCCCGCCGCCGCCCCCTGCGTCTCGGCCACCGCCAGCCATTCCTCGCGTGCCAGCGAGGAGGCCGGATCGAGCCGAAAGCCCCGCCCGCCGACCGCGATCCAGTCCGCCCCATCGGCACCGCGCCGCTTCGACACGCGATCCGGAAAGGCAAGCGCGACGCAGGCGCCGACCGGCCCCTCCCCGCTCCCGCCGCCCGCCAGCCTGGCCCACCGCTGCGCCAGCCCCCGCGCCGCCTCGGCCCGCCGTCCGCTCTCGCTCCGCCAGCGCCGCAGCCGCGTCTCGAGATCGGGATCGTTGCCGCCCAGCCCCTGCTCGGACAGCAGCACCGCCACCTCCGCCGCCGTCCGGCTCCAGCCATGCTCGCCCGCCGCGACCAGCATATGGCCAAGGCGCGGGCTCACCGGCAGGCTCGCGACCCTGCGCCCGTGCGCGTTCGGGCGCCCTTCCGAATCGATCAGTCCGAACGCCTCCAGCCGGCGCTTGGCTTCCGCCACCGCGGGCGCGCTCGGCGGATCGATCCAGCGCATCGTCGCCGGATCGCTCACCCCCCAGATCGCGCACGCCAGCACCAGCCCCGACAGGTCCGCCTCGGCAATTTCAGGTGGGTCGAACGGCGCCAGCCCCGCCGTCGCCGCTTCCTCCCACAGCCGGTAGACGATCCCCGGTGCCTGCCGCCCCGAACGGCCCGCGCGCTGCGTCGCCGCCGCCTGGCTGACGCGCTCGGTCGACAGTCGCGTAACGCCGGCAGCGCGATCGTAACGCGGCCGCCGCGCCAGCCCGCAATCGACCACGGTGGAAACCCCGTCGAGCGTCAGGCTGGTCTCGGCGATGGCAGTCGCGAGGACCAGCTTGCGCCTGCCCGCCGGCTCGCCGCGCACGGCGGCGCGCTGCGCGCTCGGGTCGAGCGAGCCGTGCAGGCGATGGAGATTCACTTCGGCGGGCAAACCGGACAGCCGCTCGGCGGTCCGCTCGATCTCGGCGACACCCGGCAGAAAGGCGAGCACGCCGCCTTCGGTTTCCGCCAAAGCCCGCCGAATCGCGGGCGCCATATCGTCCTCGATCCGTTGCTCGCGCCGCCCGAGATAGACATGTTCGATCGGGAAGCTGCGCCCCGCGCTCTCAACCACCGGCGCGCCGCCGAGCAACGCAGAGAAACGACCGCCCTCAAGCGTCGCCGACATGGCCACCAGTCGCAGATCGGGCCGCAGACCGGCCTGCACGTCCAGCGCAAGCGCGAGCCCGAAATCGCCGTCGAGGCTACGCTCATGAACCTCGTCGAACAGGACCGCGCTGATCCCGGCCAGTTCAGGATCGGCCTGCACCATCGCAACGAAAATGCCCTGCGTCACCACCAGCAATCGCGTCTGTGCCGACTGCCTGGTATCGAGCCGCGTCGCATAACCGATCCGCCCGCCGATCGCCTCGCCCCCCACCTCCGCAATCCGCTCCGCCGCCGCGCGCGCGGCGATCCGGCGCGGCGACAGCAACAGCACGCGCCCCGTACACCACGCCTGATCGAGCAAAGCCGGCGCAACCGCCGTCGTCTTGCCCGCCCCCGGCGGAGCGACCAGGACCGCATTCGCCCCGCCCGCCAATGCGGCAAGCAGATCGGGGAGAACGGCGTGGATCGGCAGGTCGGTCACGCGCGGGGTTTAAGCCAATCGCCCCTTCTACCCAACCGTTCGTGTCGAGTAGGCTTCGAGCTCGCCGAGAAGCCGTATCGAGACATGCTCCCTCGATACGGCGTCTCGATACGCTGCTACGCAGCTACTCGACGCCTACTCGGGACGAACCTATCATGGCATCGATCCTTTCGCTATCGCCGCACCTTCGGCACCAGCCCGCCGACCTTCGCCCGATAATTCCGATACTCATCCCCGAACACGTCGATCAGGTCGCGTTCCTCATACGGGATGGCGATCAGCATATAGGTGGACATGCCGATCGCGAGCAGCAGATGGCTGTAGCTCATCGTCGGCGCCGCCCAGAATGCGAGGAAGAAGCCGGCATAAAGCGGGTGGCGCACGAACTTGTAGAAGAAGGGCACGCGGAACGCCGCCGGCGGCGCCAGGCGTTGACGCCAGTGAAGGAATGCCTGGGTCAGCCCGAACAATTCGAAATGGCTGATCATGAAGGTCGACAGCAATACGATCACCCAGCCCGCCCCGAACACGCCCCACAGCACCACGCGCCCGATCGGTGAATCAACATGCCAGACATTACCCGCGATCGGGTGCCACAGCGCAAACAGAAGGATCAGCGCCAGGCTCGCGAAGAGCACATAAATGGCGCGCTCGATCGGCTTGGGGACGATCCGCGTCCACATTGCCTTGAAGCCCGGCCGCGCCATGACGCTATGCTGGAGCCCGAAGATCGCGATCAGCCCGACATCGATCGCGAGCGCATAGGCCGCCGGTCCGGCGAGTCCCTTGTCGACATTGGTCGGCAGCTGCGGAAGTCTCGCCACGAAGCCGATCAGATACAGAAAGGTTGCAAGGAATCCGAAATAGATGATCGTCGCCAGCAACATGTAGAAAGCACGGGTCATTTTACGTCCTCCCCCAAAGTGCAGTCGGATATAGCACAGGTACGAAACGATGTGGATCGGCAATGGCGCCTGTTCATGTCCGGGTGAAGGGGGTGATCCGGACAAACAGCTGCGGCTCTCGCGCAATCTTCCTCACCACTTTCCGTTTCCGGCGGGCGCGGAATCCCGATCGTCCTGGTGGGCAGAACAGCGCGATCTCGCTTTGCGGCGATGACGGAACAGCCAGCCCCACTTCAAAGCCGCGCACCGATCCGCCATAGATCGGCGATGGCGAAGCTCTATTTCTACTATGCGTCGATGAATGCCGGCAAATCGACCAACCTCCTCCAGGCTGACTTCAATTATCGCGAACGCGGCATGGCGACGATGTTGTGGACGGCCGCGATCGACGATCGCGTTCGTGCGGGCACGATAGCGTCGCGGATCGGGCTCGAAATGCCGGCCAATCTGTTTGACGCCGGCACCGATCTCGGTGTCGCGATCCTCGCCCAGCATGCTCGCACACCCTTGAGCTGCGTGCTCGTCGACGAGGCGCAATTCCTTTCGCGCGAACAGGTGTTTCAGCTGGCTGATATTTGCGACCAAGCGGCTATCCCCGTGCTGACGTACGGACTGCGCACCGATTTTCAGGCCGAATTGTTCGAAGGCAGCAAATGGCTGCTCGCGCTCTCCGACAGCCTCAATGAGATCAAGGCGGTGTGCGGCTGCGGGCGCAAGGCGACGATGAACCTGCGCATCGATCCCACAGGGCGGGTCGCGCAGGAGGGCAATCAGACCGAGATTGGCGGCAATGACCGTTATATCGCGACATGCCGCCGCCACTTCATGACGGCGCTGCGCGAAGGTTCGCTTCCCGATCCTGCGTTCAACGCTTAGCTTCGGGCAAATTTGGGAGTGTCCATCTGATGCTTACTACCCGTCGCGAGATGCTCGCTGGCGCCGGCGCGATCGGAATAGCGGCTGCGGTGCCTGCCTGGTCGGCACCCGGCGATGCTACCACCTCGTTACTGCTCGACACGATTTCGGACGAGCTTCTTTCGGACTTTCCCGAAACCGCTGCCGGCCTGGGCATCGACAAGGGACCGCGCATCGCGCTGCGCAGCCGCCTGGGCGATCGCAGCCATGAGGCGGACGCAAAGCGTGCCGGGCGCTGCGCCGAGCGGCTGGTCAGGCTCAAGGCGATCGACCGCACCGGCCTTTCGCCCGCGGTCGCGCTCAATCTCGACGTCTGCCAGACCGCCCATGAGCTCGCGGACGCGGGCTGGAAGACCATGCCTGTCGGCGACGTCGCGATATTCAACAACAATAATAGCTACCGGAGCACGCCCTATGTGGTGTCGCAGAATACCGGCGCTTATGTCGAACTGCCCGACACGCTCGAAAATCATCATGACGTTGCCGATGCAGAGGATGCCGACGCCTATCTCGCGCGGGTGGAAAGCTATGCGCTCGCGCTCAATGGCGAAACCGGGCGGCTGATCACCGATCAGGCACGGGGGGCCATCCTGCCGGGCTTCCTGATCGACATCGCGATCAGGCAGTTGAGCGGAATGCGCGATCAGCCGGCCGCCGAATGGAGCATCGTCCAAAGCTTCGCCGCCAAATGTTCCAGGGCCGGGCTCGACGCAAAATATGCCGCGAAGGCCGAGGAGATGTGCGCCCGCCTGGTCGCCCCCGCACTCGATCGCCAGGTTGCCGCTTTCGCCGTCGGCCGCCCGCAAGCGAGCGATGTGCCGGGGGTGTGGCAGCGCCCCCAGGGCGAGTCCTATTATAGCTGGCTCGTCAAAGCGGGCACGACCACGAACGCCACGCCGGATGAACTTCACCGGTTGGGCGTCGCCCAGAATGCGTCGCTCAATGCCGAGATCGACGCTCTGCTGAAGAAGCAAGGTATCTCCAAAGGCAGCGTCGGCGAGCGGCTCACCGCGCTTTCGAAGCGCCCGGACTTCTTATTCTCGAACGACGATGCCGGCCGCGCCAGGCTGCTCGCTTATTTGAACGGACGCATCGCCGATATCCGGACGCGCCTGCCGCGCGCGTTCGCAACGATGGTCAGGGGCAACCTCGTCATCAAGCGCGTTCCGCCTGCGATCCAGGACGGCATGCCCGACGGCTATGCCGGCCCGGGTTCGATCGACGGCACCACCCCTGGCGTCTATTTCATCAACCTCAAGGATACGGCCAACTGGCCGCGTTATGCGCTGCCGACGCTCTGCTATCATGAAGGCATTCCCGGCCACATCTGGCAGGGCGAGTATAGCTACAAGCTGCCGATGATCCGCTCGCTGCTCGCGTTCAACGCTTATTCCGAAGGCTGGGCGCTCTATGCCGAGCAGCTGGGCGATGAGCTT
>DATMIP010000249.1:0-2917 GCA_035554515.1 Sphingomonas sp.
ATGGACCGGCTGCTGTCCGAATCCTCGATGCGCGACCATCCGCTCACGCCGATGCGCGACCCCGATCTCGTGCGTGTTCTTGGCCGCCAGACGCAAAGCAAGATAGGCCTGGTGCCGTTCGTGGCCGTCGATGCCGGCGTAGAGCAGACCTGCGCGGCGATCAAAAAGCTGCAAGCTGAATCGGTCCGGATGGCAGTTCTGGATGCCGTCCTCGATCGCCATATCGATAGTGCGGCGATCGCCTGTCGCGAGATGAGATTGGTAACCGGCGGGGCGGCATTGGGGGGTGCGCTCGGTGCCATCGGGCATGCGAGCGGGGCCGGTCTGATTGCCGCCAATCGGCCCGCCGAAGGCGCGATCGCGTTTCTTAGCGGAAGCTGTTCGACGATGACACGGGCGCAGGTTGCCGCCCTTGTGGCGCACGTGCCGTCATTCATGATCGATCCGCTTGCCTTGGCCGCGGATGCCGGCATGGTGGGCGACATCATCGACTGGGCGATCGAGCAAGCGAAGCGGGGGGACTTTCTGGTCTACTCGACCGTCGATCCCACCGGTCTGGAGGCAATTCAGGAGCAACTGGGACGAGGGCCAGCCGCGGCCAGTCTTGAAAACGCCTTTGGCCGGATCGCGCGCGCTCTGGCCGAGGCGGGAACCCGCAAGTTCGTGGTCGCTGGGGGCGAAACGTCGGGTGCCGTCACCCAGGCGCTAGGGGTCCAGATGATGACTTTCGGAGAGGAACTGGCCCCAGGCGTCCCGAGGGCGTTCACGCTCGAACCCGAGGGGTTCCTGCTCGTGCTCAAATCGGGGAATTTTGGCGAGACGGACTTCTTTCTGCGCGCGAGGGGCGCATTGTGAGCGAAGCCGAATTGCGGAGGCGGATCGTGGCGGCGGCGCGATCGCTGTTTGAGCGTGGCTACAGCCACGGCACGTCAGGCAATCTCAGCGTCCGTCTGGAGCGGGGCGGGTTTCTCGTTTCGCCGACCAACATGAGCCTGGGCGATCTGACCGAGGACACGCTTTCAAGGCTTGACGTCGAAGGGGCACATCTCGATGGCCCGCCCCCCTCCAAGGAAGGCTGGCTGCATCTGGCAATTTATGAGGCGCGTCCGCAGCATTGCGCGATCGTACATCTGCATTCTTCGCACGCGGTCGCTTATTCGTGCCTCGACGGCGTCGATTTGGAGGACGCGCTTCCGCCAATCACGCCTTATTCGATCATGCGGTGCGGCAAGGTCGTCGTAATTCCCTATTTTAGACCGGGTGATGCCCACTTTGCCCCGGTTCTGCGGCAAGCGGCGGTGGCGCATCACGCCATGCTCCTCGCCAATCACGGATTGGTGACGAGCGGCACCGACCTTTCGAGCGCGATGGGTTCGGCCGAGGAGCTTGAGGAAACGTGCCGCCTGTTCTTTCTGCTCGGCGATCGGCCGCATCATCGGCTGACGGCCAACCAGATCAACGAACTGGAGCGCGTTTTTGGAGAAACCAGATGATCGTTCTCGTCCGATTCGAGGTCGGCGGCGAAGATGCAGACCGCTTCCTGGCCCGGGCATCGCGACAGGCCGCCGATTCACTCGCACTCGAGCCGGCGTGCCGCCGCTTCGATGTTGCGACGCATCCAGACGATATCCGCCAAATTCTGCTCTACGAGATCTACGATTCCGCGGCGGATTTCGAGGCTCATCTCCGCACGGAGCACTTTCTGCAGTTTGATCGCGACGTGGCGGAGATGGTCGAGACGAAAACCGTCGAAATCTGGAACGGCCCGCGGGTTTGACCATGTTGCGCGGCGTCATCGTCGGATCGGGCTATTTCAGCCAGTTTCATTTTGACGCGTGGCACCGCCTGGAGGGTGTCGCGATAGTGGCTGCCTGCAGTCACGATCCGGCCGCCTTGGCCACGCTGGCTTCGGGAGTCGGGATCAGCCGCCTCTATGGCGACGTCGCGCGCATGCTCGATGTCGAACGGCCAGATTTTATCGATATCGTGACGCCGCCGGATTCGCACGCGTCGATCGTGAAGTTGGCCGCGGATCGCGGGGTCGCCGTCATATGTCAGAAGGCGCTGGCGCCCAGCTTCGACGAAGCGCGGGCGATCGTCGCCACGACGCAGGCGGCAAATATCCGATTCATGGTGCACGACAATTTCCGTTTTCAGCCCTGGCATCGCGAATTTCGCAAGCTGATCGACGGGGGGGTGATCGGCGAAATCCAGAACATCGCGTGCCGGACCCGTTTGGGCGACGGGTGGGGGGACGACGCCTATCTTGCGCGCCAGCCTTATTTTCGTTTGATGCCGCAGCTCCTGGTTTACGAAACCGGGGTACATTTCATCGACGTTTTCCGGTTTCTTGGCGGCGAAATTTCTTCAGTTTTCGCGCGGCTTAGGAGGCTGAATCCGGTGATCGCGGGAGAGGATCGTGCGCTGCTGCTGTTCGAACTTGAAAATGGGGCGACCGCGCTTTGGGACGCGGATCGGTACCATGCGTCACTCGCCGCTGATCCCCGGCTGACCTTCGGCGAGTTTCTGATCGAAGGTTCCGAAGGGGCGCTTCGTCTCGACGAAGATGGCGAGATTTTGATTCATCGGCTGGGTCAGCAACCTGTGGCGCACGATTACCGGTTCGAACGCAGGGGTTTTGCGGGCGACAGCGTGTTCGCGACCTGCCAACATTTTGCCGAACGACTGCGTCGGCATGAGCCCTTCGAGCTCGAAGGTGCGGCCTATCTGCGTACGCTCGCGGTTCAGGAGGCAGTCTATCGATCGGCCTGCAGCACAAAAATGGAAAGCGTCGCTGCAGCGGCTTGAACAAGATTCAACTAATGTATACGAAAGCGGATGTATTTGAGCTGGCGATGCGCCGCTCGTGGGGAGAGGGTGCCACTTGATGAAGCAGTTTCGCATCGCAGTTCTGCCG
>DATMIP010000250.1:0-2876 GCA_035554515.1 Sphingomonas sp.
ATGAGGTTCATCGAAAATGCCGCACTGGCAGGGCTTGGCGAGATCAATGCCTATGCCGAGCCCAAGCATAATGGAATCACGATGACCGCCTGATCTGCCGTCATAATTTGGTCGGGCCTGCTATTGCTAAACCTTCGTCAGGCTGGCTGCTGCATTCGCATCAATAATCCGGCTCGTCGACTGCCCAGGCATAAGCGCCGCCAGCACCACACGCCCGCCGCGCGCCTGCACCACATCCGCCCCAACCACGCGCTCGATGCTATAATCCGCACCCTTGATCAGCACATCGGGCTCAAGCGCCTCGATCAGCTCCAGCGGTGTGTCCTGATCGAACAGCACCACCGCCGCCACGCCCTTGAACGCCCCGATCACCGCCGCTCGTGATGCCTCATCCTGGATCGGCCGCGCAGGCCCCTTCAGGCGCCGCACTGATGCATCGCTGTTAAGCGCCATCACCAGCCGGTCGCAGCACGCCGCCGCCTGCGCGATGAGCGAGACATGTCCCGGATGGATCAGATCGAAACACCCATTGGCAAAGCCCATCGTCAGCTTCTCCTTAGCCCACGCCCGGCGCAGCGCTAGCAGCGCGTCGCCCGTCAGTAGACGACCGTCATTGATGTCCGAAGTCGTGCTCTCCGCAAGCAACGCCGCCGCCAGCTCGTCGCGCGTTACGCTCGCGGTGCCGAGCTTGGATACCACGATCCCGGCGGCGTGGTTCGCCATCCGCATCGCATCGCGGATCGGCATGTCGGCGGCGAGCGCGGCGGCGAGCACCGCCACCACCGTATCGCCCGCGCCCGATACGTCGAACACGTCCTGCGCCACGGTCGGCACGTGCATCGGCGCGCCGTCGATCGGGAAAAAGGACATGCCCTTTTCGGATCGCGTGAGGAGGATATGCGCGCCGCACGCCTGTTGCGCCTTCGCAGCCGCCCGCGCGGCTTCCTCGTCGGTTTCGCAGGGCAGCCCGGTCGCTTCGCTCAGCTCGTTGCGGTTTGGCGTGATCACGAACGCGCCTCGATAAATGGTAAGGTCGGTGCGCTTGGGATCGACGAGCACCTTTTTGCCAGCCGCCGCGGCGCGATCGATGGCTGATCGGATCGCCTGATCCGAACAGACGCCCTTGCCATAATCCGAGAGGATGACGATGTCGGCGCCGTCGATCGCGCGGCCGATCGCCTCGGCGATGGCGGCCTCATTTTCCTCGGGGCAGGGTATCGCATCCTCATGATCGACGCGCACTATCTGCTGGCGCGCCCCGATCACGCGCAGCTTGCGCGTGGTCCGGCGCCCGGGGATGGCGGCAATCCCGCTATGGTCGATCCCGTCCATGGCGCCGAGCAGCGCGACCAGTTCGTCGCGCGCGCCATCCTGCCCCGCCAACCCGACCAGGTTCACGCCGATGCCCAGGCTGGCAAGGTTGGCGGCGACGTTGGCCGCCCCGCCCGGCACCGCGCGCTCTTCGGTCACGCGCATTACCGGCACCGGTGCCTCGGGCGAAATGCGGCTGACCGTGCCCGACATATAGCAATCGAGCATGACGTCGCCGATCACGGCGACGCGATAGTCGGACAGATGATCGAGATAGGTCGTCACGAATCCGCCTTCGCAAGCGCCGGGCCGCTTGCAAAGCCCTTTGCGGCGACACTGCCCCCCAGCATGAGGTGATAGAGCGTGCTCGCCGGCACATGTTCGACCAAAGGCGCCGCGTCGGCCGCGACATGATCGATCCAGCCGCCGGCAAAGGGCCGGTCGAGGAAGGTGCCGAGCAGGCGTGCCGCCATGCTTTCGGCGAAGGGGCGCGCGGCGGGATCGCCCGCGCCCTCGCGCGTGGCCGCCGCCTTGATCGCCTCGATGTGCGGCCACACACGGCACGATGGCTTGATCACCGCCCGATCGTGCGTCGCAACCTGGTCGACGATCATATCGTCGCTTGCCACGCCGTGGACGATCGCCGAACGATAGAGGTCGTCGGCGGCGGCGCTCAGGTCTTCGCCGGTCAGTGTGGCATATTCGCCGAGCAGCCAGACCCATTCGAAATGATGCCCGGGCTCCCAGATTGCCGGCTCGGCGGCGGTCCAGTCCCGTTCGAAATATTCGCGCAGCACGCCGTCGGCCAGGAAGTGCCGCCTGAACAGGTCGATCAGACCCGCCGCCCGCTCGATATAGCCGCGGCCCGGCGCCGCATGCTCGAGCGCCAGATAGGCCTCCAGCAGATGCATATGGGGGTTCTGACGCTTGCCGGCCGGCGCGGGAAGCGCATCGAACAGGCCGCCATATACGGGATCGCCCAGCCGCCGCTCGATGAAGCGGATCGTCCGGTCGGCGATCTCGATCAGGTGCCGATCGCCATTGAGCCGGTAGAGCGTCGCGATCGACAGGAGCACGAATGCATGCGCGTAGGCGTCGCGAACCGGAGAGATGGTACCGCCGCTGGCGGGATCGATCGAGAAAGCGAAGCACGTCTCGTCAGGGCCATGGTCGGCAAAGTCGCGCAGCAGCGAAGCCATCGCCACCTCGGCAAGCCGCGCGCCGGCGGGCGACCAGCCAAGCTCGGCGGCGTGGGCGAAGACGAATATCTGGCGCGCCTGCACCATTGCGCGATGCGGCACCGCGATCGGATCGCCATTGCGGTCGAGCCGCTCGTGAAAGCGCCCGCCCGCGGCGTCGAATCCGCGCTCGGCCCAGAATGGCAGCGCCGAAGTCGCGATCCAATCGATATAGGCCCTCAGCATCACCGTCATTGCACCAGGAAACCGCGCACCGCAGCCGCAAGGTCGCCCACGTTGGCGGGGATCAGACGCGCTGGAATGCCGGCTGCCTGCGCACTGTCGGCATCGCTTTGCTTGTCGCCGATCAGAAAGCTCCCCTCACGC
>DATMIP010000251.1:0-8409 GCA_035554515.1 Sphingomonas sp.
GCGGACCGAACACGGTCGCGCCGTGTCAGCTTCCGCTACCGCCGGGGCAGAACATCTGCGCCTTGCCGGACGAAATCCAATACGGACCGGACACGACCAAGAATATCGAGGTCGGTTTCCGTACGCAGTTGTTCGAGCATAAGCTGTCGTTCAACTTCGATGTCTTCCACATCAAATGGAATGGGATCCAAGTTGCGTCCGCCACCATAAACGGCGCGACCGGGATCACGGTGAACGGCGGTAAGGCCAAGTCGCAAGGCTTCGAAGGCTCGTTCCAGTTGAAGCCTGTTCCCCAGCTGTCGATCCAGGGCAGCTATTCCTATACGGACGCCAAGCTGACCGAGAACGTGCCGGGAATCCTCACCATCCGCGAGACCCCCGGGGATTATTCCAACCGTTTCATCCAGCTGGATGCGCTGGATGGCGATCGCCTGCCGGGATCGGCGAAGAATAGCGGTGCCCTGGGCGCAACCTATACCGTACCGATGATGAAGGGGAATTTCTCCGCCAACTGGACCGCGACCTATCGAGGCAGTGTCGTTACACGGCTCGGCTGGGAGCGGAGCTATGGCGACAAGCTGTCCAGCTACGTGACGAACCGCGCATCCTTGTCCTACGAAACCGACAAATACAGCGTCAGCCTGTTCTCGGACAACATCTTCGACAAATATGCCGTAGTCTCGGTCGGCAACGATCGGTCGCGCATCGGCGTCAACGATGGCGTCGTCGTGCGCTTCTACCAGCGGGCGGTCATGAACCCGCGTACCTTCGGCATCGAGGCGCGGTTCAAATATTGATCTGATGCAACGCGAGGCGCTATTCGGACACGGATAGCGCCTCCTTCCTCAGGGTCGGGAGTCCAACCATCGCCGGGCTCATTCGACCGCGATGCCCCGCGCCTCCAGCCAGGCCCGCGCCGGCGCCAGCTTTTCCTCGTAGGATCGCCATTTGCCCACGGCATCGGCATTGATCGGCCGCCGCACCTGGGCCGCGCTGGGCGTCGCCACGGCGGCTTTATTCTCATGGAACGACAGACAGGCCTCGTCCCATGCAAGGCCGCAATGCTCCAACAGCCGCCGCGTCTGGCCCTCCTGATCGGCGACCAGCTTTTCATAGGAAAGCTGGAGCACCCGGCCCGGCCAAAGGCTTTCCCAAAACGCCATCAGCCGGTCGAAGCGCACATAATATCGCGCCGTATCCATGAGGTCGTACGAATAAGCGTAATAAGCCGACTGGCTCGCGAACAGATTCTTGTAATTGCTCCAGATCGTATCCATCGCGTTCCGCCGCAGGCAGACGATCCGCGCATTGGGCAGCGCGCGGACGATGTGACCGACATACAGGAAGTTGGCGGGCAGCTTGTCCGTGAACCGCGCCGTGGCCCTGGGTCTGTGATGGCTCGCGCGCGCCAGATAGGCCGAACCGATCGCCGCCGGATCGATGTCGCCGCTCGCGGCAATTGTCGCCGGGTCGATCACGACGCGCGATGACGTGCCTGCCAGCCGCTTGACCGCCAGCGGCATGGCCTGAAGCTCCCCCGCCGAACCCACATCGCGGTGCGAGGACAGGATGCGATCAACCAGAGTGGTGCCCGTGCGGGGCATGCCCACAACGAAGATCGGTGCCGGGTCGGCATTGCCCCTCCCCGGAGCAAGGGGTTTCCCGCCGTCGCCGAACAAAGCCTCGAGCGCGTCGAATATCGCGGCGTCCTGCGCGAAATCGTAGCGGATCGCCTGCTTGTGCGCGGCATTGGCCTCGGACAGGTGCCGAAATGCATCGGCTTCATCCCCGACGTCCTCGAGCTCCTTGGCCAGCGCATACCGAATGCGCAGCGCATCTTCGGGCCTGCCGGCTTCAGCCAGCGCTGCTTTCAATCTGGGCACATGATTGGCCTGCGCCGAGTGGCGTGAGAGGATGGCGAGCGCGTAATGCGCGCGCGCATTGCCGGGATCCGCGATGAGGATCATTTCATAATGCGCGCGCGCTTCGTCCACCAGCCCGGTGAAGCCGCTGGCAGCCGCCAGATTATAGCGATAATCCAGATTGGCCGGTTCCGCCGCCACCGCCGCCGCGAAGGGCGCGATCGAAGCTTGGTGATCGCCGAGCCGGGCCAGTACGCACCCGATCGTATCGAGCGTCAGCGCATCGCCGGGCGCCAGCGCCATTGCCTTACGTGCGGCATCCGCAGCTTCGCCATCCCGGCGCAACAGGATCAGGAGCCTGGCGAGCTGGGCCAGATGTTCCGCCTGCGGCCCACGTTCCACTGCGGCCTCGAGGAGCGGGATCGCCTTGGCGATGTGGCCCGCTTCGGCCGCCGCCATGCCTAGCAGAAAGTAGCCCGCGGATTGTTCGGGGCTGCCAAGCGCGAGCGTCTTGGCGGCGGCGACGGCGGCAGACAGGTCACCGCGTTTGAGCGCCGCCCTCGACTGTGCTTCCAGCGTCACGCGATATCCTCAGTATAGCCGATCGCGTGCTCAATAACCGGGAAGCAACCGACTCTTTCAGCGCCATAGGCTATGCTACTTGGTTGGGCAGGCGCAACGCGTGGTGTCGAACAAAGAATGATGGCGGGGCTGGCAATCGACGTTGAGGATGTGCGCAGCGCGGCGGAGCTGCTGCGGGGCGTTGCCGTCCGTACTCCGCTGCTTGAATATGCCGCGCTCAACGAGCGTGCCGGTCGGCGGATATTGGTGAAGTTCGAAGGAGCGCAGCACACCGGGTCATTCAAGTTTCGCGGCGCCTATAATCGCCTGGCTCGGATAGCACAGGCCGATCGAGCGGCCGGGGTGGTGGCCTGGTCGTCCGGCAATCACGCACAGGGCGTCGCCGCGGCGGCGCGCCTGCTCGGCATGGCGGCGACAATCGTCATGCCGACCGATGCGCCTGAAGTTAAAGTAAGGAACACCCGCATGTTGGGCGCGGAAATAGTTCCCTACGATCGGTTTAGCGAATCGCGCGAGGAGATTGCCACCGATCTCGCGAGACGACGCGGCGCCACACTCGTGCCCTCCTATGACGATCCCTTCATCATCGCCGGCCAAGGCACTATCGGCCTCGAGATAATCGAACAGGCGGCAGACTCGGAGATCGGCTTTGACCAGGTTCTGGTGTGCTGCGGCGGCGGGGGTCTGGTCGCGGGCGTGGCGACCGCGATCAAGCATAGCCGGTCGGATGTCATGCTCTATTCGGTCGAACCTACCGCGTTCGACGATACTGCGCGATCGCTGCGGAGCGGGGAGCGCGAAACCGTTCCGCCGGGCGCACGCTCGATTTGCGACGCGCTGCTGACGCCCAGCCCGGGGGCGCTGACCTTTCCGATCAACCATGCTCTGTTGGCGGGCGGGCTCTCGGTCACCGACGATGATGTCAGGGCCGCGATGCGGTTCGCCTTTGAACAGATGAAGCTGGTCGTCGAACCGGGCGGGGCCGTTGCTCTGGCCGCGCTTCTGGCGGGCAAGGCGCCCGCTGCTGCAGCCGCGACGATTACCGTGATTTCGGGCGCGAATGTCGATCCGGAGTTTTATGCCGCGATCATCTCGGGAAGGTGATGCGCGACTGACGGGACGAATCCAGGTCACGCGGCCAGGGGGCTAGTTTTGACGCCCTGAAACCGCTCCAGATCGAGGATCCCCGCGCGGCGTGCGACGATGGTCGGGATGAGCGCCTGACCAGCGACATTGACCGCGGTGCGTCCCATGTCGAGGATCGGATCAATCGCGAGCAGCAGCCCCGCGCCCTCGAGCGGCAGCCCCAGGGTCGACAGGGTGAGCGTAAGCATCACCGTCGCGCCGGTAAGGCCAGCGGTCGCCGCCGATCCCACCACCGATACGAACGCGATCAGACCATAATCGGAGATATGCAGCGGCACATTGTAGAATTGCGCGACAAATATTGCCGCGATCGCCGGGTATATCGCCGCGCATCCGTCCATCTTGGTGGTCGCGCCCAGCGGAACGGCAAAGGCGGCATAAGCGCGCGGCACGCCGAGCGCCTGCTCGGTCACTTGTTCCGTCACCGGCAGCGTACCGATCGATGAGCGGGACACGAAACCCAGCTGGATTGCGGGCCAGGCTCCGGCGAAGAAGCGGGTCGGGCTCAGTCCGTTGAGGACAAGCAGCAGCGGATAGACGACGAGCAGGACGAGGGCGAGCCCGACATAAACCGCGGCCGCGAACGCGCCGAGCGCCGACAATGCGCCCCAGCCGTAGCGAATAACCGCGTCCCCAAGCAGCCCCGCGCTACCCAGCGGAGTGAGCGCGATCACCCAGCGCAGCAGACGGCGGAAGATAGCCAGGGCCGATGCATTGAAGGCAAGAAAGAGGGCGCCACTCTCGCCCGACCGCACCGCCGCCGCGCCGATCGCGATCGCAGCGACGATGATCTGCAGGACGTTGAAGGACAGCGCGGTGGTCGCGTTTCCATCCTCAATGCTGGTAGAGGCGGTCAGTCCAAGGAAGTTGGACGGTACCAGCCCCTTGAGAAAATCTAGCCATGAGCCCGTTGCCGAAGGCATATGCGCGGCGGCCGCGTCAATGCCGGCATGCAGCCCCGGCTGAATCGTCAATCCAAGCGTGATTCCGATCGCAACCGCGATCAGCGCGGTCAGCGCAAACCATCCGAGCGTGCGCGTGACAAGCCGTGCGGCGTTTTCCAGATCACGCAGCGCCGCGACCGAGGCGACAATGGCGGTGAAGACCAGCGGCGGAACCAGCGCCTTGAGCAACTGAATGAAGATCTGCCCGGTCGTCCGCAGCGTTTCGGCTAGGCCATGCGCCGTCGGCGTGTCACCCAAAGTTCGGCCGACAAGTCCCAGCGCGAGGCCGGCAGCCATTCCCAGCAATACCTGCGTGCCAAAGCCCGGAAGGCGGAAAGAAGATGCTTCTTGCGTCATGGATGCTCCGGCGGAATCCGGTGCGCTAACCGCACGCCGCGCTCATCGGACGTTGAGATCGGCGCCGGAGATATAGGGTGCGATCATGCGAGGGGAAGCCGGTCGTTCCGTCGGGGGTCATATCGGTTACTCGGGACCACGACCTTCGTCGCTGCTTCCGAACGAGCCGAGTCGGCCTTATGGCCGTGCCATGCCCGTTAGATCGATCCTGATGGCGACAGCCGCGCTCTATGGCCTGCCGACTTCCGCTTGTTGTTCATCGACGTCGGTCTTCGCGACCCGCCCCGACGATCCAGCCGCGATCACCGTCAATGTCGGCGGGGATGGCCGCAGCGATGCTACGGCAGCGGTTCAGGAGGCGATCGATACCGCGGCGTCGGGCAAAAGCGGAGAAGGCATCGTCTTCCTGCCGTCGGGCCGATATCGGCTCACCCGCACGCTGTACATATGGCCCGGTGTGCGTCTGTTTGGCGTCGGCCGGACCCGCCCCATCTTCGTGCTAGGCGACAACACGCCGGGCTTCGGTGAAGGGATCGCGACGATGGTGATTTTCGCCGGCGCGCGCGCTGGCCAAAGCTTTTCGGGTGGCCGTGCAATGCATGTTCCAGTCCCGCCGCTGGGCAGCGTACCGTTCAACGCTGATATCGCCGATGCCAATTCGGGCACCTTTTATTCGGCGATGAGCAATGTCGATTTCGAGATCGGCGCGGGCAATGCGGGGGCCACCGCCGTGCGCTTTCACGCGGCCCAGCACGCTTATCTCAGCCACATCGATTTTCACATCGGTTCGGGGCTCGCGGGCATCTATCAGGTCGGCAACGAAGCCGAAGGCCTGCGCTTCTTTGGCGGGCGTTACGGCATTCTTGCGGAAAAGACCTCGCCCGCGTGGCAATTCACGCTGATCGATTCGACGTTCGACGGACAGCGGGAGGCCGCCATCCGCGAGCATGAGACCGGACTTACGCTGGTCAACACCGTTATCCGCAACACACCAGTCGGGATCGACATCGACAAGGGCTATGGCGACTGGCTGTGGGGCAGCGACGTGCGCTTCGAAAATATCTCGAACGCGGCGATGATCATCAGCAACGAAGACAATATCTATACCCAGATCGGGTTCGAGAATGCGCTGGCCAGAAATGTTCCCGTGTTCGCGCGGTTCCGCGACAGCGGCAAGACGCAGGCGGGGGCGGGGGTCGTCTATCGCGTCAAGGACTTCAGTTATGGTCTGACGCTGGCGGGGCTGGGCCAATCCGGGCGGTATGCATCGCTCTTCGATGCCGCCAAGCTGACTGCGCTGCCCAGGCCGGCAAAGCGGGCGGTTCGCCTGCTGCCGCCGGTCAACGCCTGGTTCAACATACGCGATGGCGGCGCCAAGGGCGACAATGCTGGCGACGATACCGCGGCCATCCAGCAGGCGATCGACACCCACCGGATCGTCTATTTTCCGACGGGTCGCTACATCGTGACCGACACGCTGCGACTCAAGCCCGACACGATCCTGATCGGCTTGCACCCCAGCCTGACCCAGATCGTCCTGCCTGATCGCACGGCCGCCTATGCCGGCATCGGCACCCCCAGGGCCCTGATCGCAAGTGCGCGCGGCGGGGACGCGATCATCTCAGGGCTTGGATTGAATACGGGAGGTATAAATCCGCGTGCGACCGCCTTGCTATGGCGGGCGGGTGCCGATTCACTGGTGCAGGACGTGAAGGCGCAAGGCGGCCACGGCACGAATCTGGCCGATGGCACACGGTTCGATCCCTACAATGCCAACCATTCGGCCGATCCCGATCCTGCCAAGCGTTGGGACGCGCAATATCCAAGCTTCTGGGTGACCGATGGCGGGGGCGGCACGTTCACCAATCTGTGGAGCCCCAGCACCTATGCGCAGTCGGGTTTTCTGGTCAGCAACACCAGGACCGCGGGGCGGGTTTACGAATTTTCCAACGAGCATCATGTGCGTGCCGAATTCGTCCTCGACCGGGTCGAGAATTGGCAGTTTCTCGCGCCGCAGACCGAGGAGGAGGCAGGGGAGGGCCAGGACGCGGTGTCGTTCGACATCCGCAATTCCCGCAATATTCTCATCGCCAATTATCACGCCTATCGGGTCACGCGCTCGCTCAAACCGGCGGTGAGCGCGGTGCGGTTAGCCAACTCGTCTGACATCCGTTTTCGCAACGTCCATGTGAATGCCGAAAGCGGGCTGGCTTTCTGCGACGGGGATGGCTGCGGCACCTATCTGCGCGCCAGCAAATATCCCTTCGAAAATGCAGTCCACGACGTGACGCGCAAGCTCGAGGTGCGCGAGCGTGAGTTCGCCCGGCTCGACGTGCCGGGTATTCCACCGCCACCTTATGTCGGCCCGTCGGTGGAAAAGCTGGAGGGCGGCTTTCATTCGATCGCCGGTGCCGCCGTCGACGCTGCCGGCAAGCTCTATTTCGTCGATCGCAAAGTCCAGACGATCTATGGCTGGTCGAGGGTGGAAGGGCTGACCGTGGTACGCGACAACGCCCACGATCCGATCAATCTTGCGTTCGACAAATCAGGCAATCTGATTGTTCTGTCCTCCGATGGTCCACAGGCGACGGTCTACAGCTTCATGCCGGGTACGCCCGATGCGAAGATCGCCGTCATCCAGCCGACGCCGGTCAGGGAACGGGGCGATGCTTTGGTCGCGATGCCGGGCAATGTCTGGAATAATGGCGAGTTCAGGGACCAGATCGACCCTGCAACCTACGAGTTCACAAAGCTTGGTCAGATGTTCCTGCGCGACATGGGCACGCCCAAGGTCCATGAATATGTCTCGCCCGATGGCAGCCTGGTCCTGCCCGCTTTCAGGGTCGTCCAGCAAGGTCCGCCTAACCACCTCGGCTGGCGCTTCTCGGACACGCTCGACACCTATGGCTTCGTCATCGGCCGGCCCGGCGAGCGCATATTCCTGAGCAACGGTTCCGAAGCCAGGACATATAGCGGCACGATCGGGCCGGGCGGCAGTCTCCTCGCGCTCAAGCCGTTCGCCAATCGCGGCGGAGAAAGCATCGCGGCCGGGCCCGACGGGCGAATATATATCGCGAATGGTCAGCTGTTCGTCTACACGCCGGACGGCACGGAAATCGACCGCATCGACGTCCCCGAACGTCCGCTTCAGCTCATTTTCGGCGGCGCCGACAGACGCACATTATTCATCCTTACGCACCGTGCGTTGTACGCGGTTCACGTGTAGCGCCTTCTTTTGCGGGCGCCGTGGCGATCCCCGGCCGAGCAGCGTGTCGCTCCGGTTACCTGCGACAGGAGAGCTGTCAGATCCCCGCGGCGGCATGGAGTCCGGCGGTCGTCCGATCGTACGACGAATCGAGTCGGAGGGGCAGAATCGCGTGTTCATTAATGAGTCTGACCGCGCGATTTCCCGAAATCCAATATACATCCATATTGGTAATAAGGCCTTCCCATAATTCCAGATATTTCCGAATAGATACTCCGTTATGGTATAATGCCAGTTTGACTCAAAAGTTAAC
>DATMIP010000252.1:0-3868 GCA_035554515.1 Sphingomonas sp.
GGTCCGGAAGCGACCGTCAAAGGCGTGGAAATCGCGTTGCAGCAAGTGTTCGGCGATACCGGTTTTGGTTTCCAGGCCAATGCAACGATCCCAACGACGAACCGGAAGTATGATCCGACCAACGTCTCGGGCGGTGCGTTCACGATCACGGGCCTCGCAAAGTCGGCAAACTTCGTCGGCTTCTATGACAAGCACGGGATCCAGGCGCGTGTCGCGGTGAACTGGCGTGATGAATATCTGTCTCAGCTTGGTCAGAACCAAGGCGGCAGCTATGGTGCCGAGCCGGTCTATGTTGACAAACAGCTGCAGGTCGATGCCTCGGCCAGCTACGACATCAACAAGCAGATCACCGTATTCGTCGAGGGAACAAACCTCAACAATTCGAACTATAGCACACATGGCCGCTTCAAGAACCAGGTGCTAGATATCTACAATTATGGTCGCCGGTACACCGCTGGTGCCAGATTCCACTTCTAGAAGCTGACCCTTTACTTCTAGTTGAACTCTGCCGGGGGCGTCGTGGACGCTCCCGGTTTTTTTGTCCCGGACATGCTTGTCCGCCGTCGGTCACGACCATCTCCGGCCGGGCGGCCGACGCCCGGCTGCGCTTACTCAAAGCGCTCGCGCGCACGCGATCGATTGGCGTGACGCGTGGCGCATGATCCGCTAACAGCGCGCCTCCCTATTTGCGGACCCAACGACCTTGCCGACGCTCCATGCCCGTTTTGCCGCCGACCTTGCCGACGCGCTCGATGCGCTGGAAGCGGAGGGCGCGCTGGCGCATGGCCTCGATCGCCGCAACGTGGCCGTCGAACCGCCGCGGGATGCGGCCCATGGCGATCTCGCCACCAACGCCGCGATGGTGCTCGCCAAGCCCGCCGGCACCAATCCGCGCGCGCTGGCGGGGCTGATCGAACCGAAGCTCGCGGTGCTTCCGTACGTGACCGGGGTGGCGATTGCCGGGCCAGGCTTCATCAATGTGCGGCTGACGGACGATATCTGGCGGAGCGAGCTTTTGACCATCCTGACCGACGGCGCCGATTATGGTCGATCGACGATGGGCGGCGGCGCGATCGTCAATGTCGAATATGTCTCCGCCAATCCCACCGGGCCGATGCATATGGGCCATGCGCGCGGTGCGATCGTCGGCGATGCGCTCGCGACCTTGCTCGAATATGCCGGCCATAAAGTCGTCCGCGAATATTATATCAACGATGCCGGCGCGCAGGTGCAGACGCTCGGCCGTTCGGTGTATCTGCGCTATCGCGAGGCGTTGGGCGAGACGATCAATATCCCGGAAGGCTATTATCCCGGCGATTATCTGATCCCGATCGGACAGGCGCTCGCCGCCGAATTTGGCGATGCCTATGTCGGCAAGCCCGAGAGCGAATGGCTCGATCTGTTTCGGACCCGCGCGGTCGCGGCGATGATGGACATGATCCGCGCCGATCTCGCTTTGCTCGGCATCCATCACGACGTGTTCGCGTCCGAGGCGGCGGTTCAGGACGCCGGCCGGGTCGATGCCGCGTTCGATCGCCTGGCCGCCGATGGCCTCATCTACGAAGGCGTGCTGGAAGCGCCCAAGGGCGAACTCCCCGACGATTGGGAGCCGACCGAGATGACATTGTTCCGGTCCACTGCCTTCGGCGACGATCAGGACCGACCGGTGCGAAAGGCAGACGGCGGGCTCACCTATTTCGGCACCGACCTCGCTTACCACGCGCAGAAGGCCGAGACGGCCGACATGCTGATCGACATCTGGGGCGCGGACCATGCCGGCACGGTCAAGCGCATCCAGGCGGCGGTGAGGGCGCTGACGCATGGCGAGAAACCGTTCGACGTGAAGCTGGTGCAGATGGTGCGGCTGATGCGCGCGGGCGAGCCCGTCAAAATGTCCAAGCGTTCGGGCAAGTTCATCACCATCGCCGATATGGTCGAGGAAGTTGGCAGGGACGTGGTGCGTTTCACCATGCTTGCCCGCAAGGCCGATGCGCAGATGGATTTTGATTTCGCGCGGGTGGTTGAAGCCTCAAAGGACAATCCGGTCTTCTACGTCCAATATGCGCATGCGCGTATCGCATCGCTTCACCGCCGCGCCGTCGAAGCGGGGATCGCATTGCCGGAGGCCGACCTGTCGCTGCTCGACGCGGAGGAACTGGAACTGGTCAAGCTCGCCGCGCAATTTCCCCGGCTGGTCGAGGGAGCAGCCAAAGCGCACGAGCCGCACCGCATCGCTTTCTACCTCTACGATCTCGCCGCCGCTTTCCACGCGCTCTGGCATCGCGGCAACGATGATCCGTCGCGACGCTTCCTCGTCGTCGAAGATGCAGCGATCACCGCGGCACGACTGGCTTTGGCCGATGCGATCGGGCAGATCATCCGTAACGGTCTCGGCGTCATGGGCGTCGCCGCGGCGGAGGAGATGTAGGGAATGGCGGAAATCCGGCGCGGCCTGGGCGGAGACGGGCTCGGCAGCGAGCGCCTGCCTTGGCTCGAACCGGTCGAGGACGAGGATGATCTGCTGGACTCCGGCGGAGGGGGCGGCCGCATTCTCCTGTGGGTGGTGGCGGCGCTCATCGTGATCGCGACGTTCATCGGCGCGCTCGTCTATTTCAACCGCTATCGCGCGGCCAATGCCGACATCGGGGAGGTCATCCACGCCCCCGCCGGACCGTATAAGGAAAAGCCGGCCAATCCCGGCGGCCTCGTGGTCGACGAAAGTGGCGTGATCGCGGAGAAAATGGGGACGGGTGCCGACATCGACAGCCCGCTCGACCTCGCCCGCATTCCCGAACAGCCGATAACCGGGACGGGCAGTGATCCCGCCGCGAACCCGCCCGCGCCGGTACCGCCGAAGCCTGCGCCCGCGCCGACACTCAAGCCTGGCGTCCCGGTTGGAGTTCCGGTCGCGCCCGCGCCAGCCGTCAAGGCCATGCCCGCCGCGAAACCCGCGCCGACGCCCATAGCCGTGCCCACGCCATCCGCCGCGCCGCCCTCCGGCGCGACCGGCACGATCCAGTTGGGTGCGCTGGGTAGCGAGGCCAAGGCCCGGCAGGTGTGGAAGACGCTGTCGACACGGTTCGGCTTCCTCGCTCCGCTTGCCATGTCGATCACGCCGGTGAAGGTCGGCGACGCGACCTTATACCGGTTGCGTGCAAGCGGGGGCGACGCGCGCAAGCTCTGCGCCCAGCTCAAGGTCGCGGGCGAATCGTGCAATATCGTCGATTGACGCGATGACGCCGCTGATCCTTGGCGTTGCCGGCCCCATTCTGACCAACGACGAACGCGCTTTCTTCCGCGAGATCGAGCCGGCGGGCTTCATCCTGTTCAGGCGCAACGTCGTCGATCGCGTCCAGATGAAGGCGCTCACCGACGATCTGCGCATGCTGTCGGGCCGTGACGACGTGCCGATCCTGATCGATCAGGAAGGCGGCCGGGTCGCTCGAATGCAGCCGCCCGAATGGCCCGCTTTCCCATCCGGCGCGGAATATGATCGCCTTTACGACGTGGCGCCCTTGTCGGCGATCGAGGCAATCCGTGCCAATAGCCAGGCGCTGGGCCTGATGCTGCGCGAAGTTGGCATCAACGTAGACTGTCTTCCCCTGCTCGACGTCCGCCAGCCCGGTGCGCACGACATTATCGGCGATCGCGCTCTCGGCGGCGAACCGCTGCGTGTGGCCGCGCTCGGCCGCGCGACGATCGAGGGGCTGAAGGCCGGCGGCGCGGTCGGGATCGTCAAGCATGTTCCCGGCCACGGGCGCGCAATGGCCGACAGCCACCTCGAATTGCCGGTGGTCGATGTGCCCGCCGAGGATCTGGAGACCGATCTCAGGCCGTTCGTCACGCTCCACTGGGCGCCGATGGCGAT
>DATMIP010000253.1:0-8596 GCA_035554515.1 Sphingomonas sp.
CGAATCGCGCACGCGGCTTTCGTCCCAAGGGCGGATCGAATCGGGCTCCGGCAGATCGTGGAAATTGGCGAGGATATGCTTGGCGGCCGCCTCGCCGAACACGAAACATTCCAGCAGCGAATTGGAAGCAAGTCGGTTGGCGCCGTGCAGGCCCGATTGCGTCACCTCACCCGCGGCGTAGAGGCCGGGCAGGTCGGTCCGGCCGTCGAGATCGATCATCACCCCGCCGCACGTATAATGCATCGCCGGCACCACCGGGATCGGCTCCCTGGTGATGTCGATGCCGAGCGTCAGTAGCTTGGCGCGAATCGTCGGGAAATGCTGCTCGATGAACTCGGCCGGCTTGTGGCTGATGTCGAGGTGGACATAATCGAGACCGAGCCGCTTGATCTCATGGTCGATCGCGCGGGCGACGATATCGCGCGGCGCGAGCTCGGCGCGCGGATCGAAATCGGGCATGAAACGATGGCCGTTGGTTGGCAGCTTGAGCAGCCCGCCCTCCCCGCGCATCGCCTCGGTGATCAGGAAATTCTTGACCTCCAGATTATAGAGGCAGGTCGGGTGGAACTGGTTGAATTCCATGTTCGACACGCGGCAGCCCGCCCGCCACGCCATCGCGATGCCGTCGCCGGAGGCGCCGCGCGGCGCGGTCGAATATTGATAGACGCGCCCCGCCCCGCCCGTCGCCAGGATCGTCGCCCGCGCGGTGAAGAGCGCGACATGGCCGGTCGCGCGGTGCAACGCATAGACGCCGCGCACGCGCCCATCGCCCGAATAGCGCGTCGCATGCCGCCCGGTGACGAGGTCGATCGCGACCATGTCGGTGATCAGGCTGATATTGGGATGCGCGTGCGCGGCCTTCTCCAGCGCCTGCTGGACCGCCCAGCCGGTCGCGTCATCGACATGAACGATGCGGCGGTGGCTGTGCCCGCCCTCGCGCGTCAGATGCCAGCGGTCATGCCCGCCCTCCCCCTTGATCCCCTCGGTCGGGTTGAACGGCACGCCCAGCTCCGCCAGCCGCTCGATCGCGGCGGGCGCATGCTCGACCACGAATTCCACGGTCTTGCGGTGGTTGAGCCCCGCGCCCGCCACCATCGTATCGTCGATATGACTTTCGAACGTATCGCCGGGCTCGAGCACCGCCGCGATCCCGCCCTGCGCCCACGCGGTCGAGCCTTCCGACAGCCCACCCTTGGCGAGCACCGCGACCTTGACCTTGTCGGCAAGGTTGAGCGCGGCGGTGAGCCCCGCCGCGCCCGAACCGATGATCAGGACGTCGTAATGGTGCGTCACGTTACCCGCGCTCATTTCCCCCTCCCCTGGAGCGGAGCGGCTTGCACTGCCCGATCTTCGAGCCAGTTGGCCCATCAGCCATTCGCCGGTGCCCGCGTCAGGTTGAGGAACACGTCTTCCAGATCGGCTTCGTGGGTCGAGACGTCGACGATACCGAGCCCCGCATCCTGCAATGCGGCGAGCACCTCGCCCGCATTCACCTTGTCCTTGGAATAGGTGATCACCAGCGAGCGCTCATTCTTGAGCTCGATCTTCTCGAAGCACGCCGCCTGCGGGACGACGGTGAGATCACGATCGACCGTGACGGTCACCGCTTTCTCCTGCGCCATCGCCAGCAATTCGCGCGTCGGGCGGTTGGCGATCACCTGGCCATGGTTGATGATCGCGATCCGGTCGCACAATTCCTCGGCCTCCTGCAGGTAATGCGTGGTCAACACCACGGTCATGCCGTCGGCGTTCAAGCGGCGCACATATTCCCACAATTGCTGGCGCAGCTCGACATCGACGCCCGCGGTCGGCTCGTCGAGCACCAGCACCGGCGGATTGTGCACCAAAGCCTTGGCGACGAGAAGGCGGCGCTTCATGCCGCCCGAGAGCGAACGGGCATAGGCATTGGCCTTGTCGTCGAGATAGACCGCGCGCAGCAGCTCCATCGAGCGGCGCTCGGCCTTCCGCACGCCGTACAAGCCCGCATAGAGTTCCAGCATCTCGAACGGCGTGAAGAAGGGATCGAACACGATCTCCTGCGGGACGATGCCGATCGAGCGCTTGGCGTTGCGCGGATGCTCGTCGATGTCGAAACCCCAGATCGACGCCTTGCCCGCCGTTTTGGTGACGAGCCCGGCGAGGATATTGATGGTGGTCGATTTGCCAGCGCCATTGGGCCCGAGCAGCCCGAAAATCTGACCCTGGGGCACGTCGAGCGTGACGTCGGTCAGCGCCTGCTTGCCGCCCTTATACGTCTTGCACAGGCCCTGAAGGCTGATTGCGGCATTGCTCATGGCGCGAGCGTGTAGAAGCTCAGCGCCTTTGGGGGAAGTGGCCCGCCACCCCACTACGTCATGCCAGCGAAAGCGGGCATCGATCGCTCTCGCCATCCCCCCGAGGCATGCCAGAGAGACCCCCAGGCGAACGAACTCGCTTGACTCATTTAGACGATTAGCTAATTGTCGAATCATGAGCCAGGTCTTCAAAGCCCTCTCCGATCCGACCCGCCGGCAGGTGCTCCAGCTCCTGCGCAAGGGGCCGCTGAGCGCGGGCGAGCTCAGCGACCAGTTCGATGTCTCCAAGCCGACCATGTCGGCACATTTCGCGGTGCTGAAGGAGGCCGACCTGGTGCATGCCGAGAAGGCCGGCAAATCCGTCATCTATCACCTGAAGCTGTCGGTGCTCGAGGAAGCGCTGCTCGGCTTCGTCGATTCGTTCGGCCTCGGCGTGGAAGCGCCGGCGCCCAGAAGGGAGGCTGCACGATGACCAAGAATACGGGGCAGGAACTGATTGCGGGCCTTGCCTGGGGCGGTTCCGCGATCGTCGTGGCGTTCGCCGCGACCTTCGCCCGCAAGCTGGGCTATATCGATCAGGACACGGTTATAAGGCTGGTCATCGGCCTCAACGGGATCTGGATCGCCTGGTACGGCAATCGGATGCCCAAGACCTTCGTCCCGAGCGCCTGCGCGCGCCAGGCCAGGCGTGTTGCAGGCTGGTCCATGGCGCTGAGCGGGCTCGTCTATGTCGGATTATTCGCGTTCGCGCCGATCCGGGTGGCGGCGCTAGGCGGGGCCGGCGCGGTGTTGGCGGGAATAGCAGTGACGCTCGTTTATTGCCTGTCGCTGCGGGACAAGGCGAAAGCCGCCTAATATTCTGCCTCAGCGAAGGTATCCGCGCTCTCCCATTCGGCGCGCACATCCGGATCATGCTCGGGCGCGCAGCGCGCAGCTGCCTCGTTTGCAAATCGCACCGGGTCGAGCCGCGAAAGCGCCCATGTCGCAGCCCCCCGCACCACCGGCGCGGGATCCTCGAGCAGCGCCGTCACGCGCGGCAGCAATTCCGGCAGCCCGCTATTGCCTGCGGAAATGAGCGCATTGCGCACCATCCGGTCGCGGCCGATGCGCTTGATCGGAGAGCCCGAAAAGACCTGGCGGAAGCTCGCATCGTCGAGCGCGAGCAGGTCGCCCAGCGCGGGCGCAGCCAGCTCCGCGCGCGCGACAAAGGCGCGATTGGCGGCGGCGGCATCGGCGAACTTGTTCCACGGGCATACCGCCAGGCAATCGTCGCAACCATAGATGCGATTACCGATCGCCTGCCGGAACTCGACCGGGATCGGCCCCTTATGCTCGATCGTGAGATAGGAAATGCAGCGCCGCGCATCGAGCCTGAACGGCGCGGGAAAGGCGTCGGTCGGGCACGCCGCGAGGCAGGCGCTGCAGGATCCACACTTCATCTCGCCTGGCCCATCGGGCTCGAGCTCGAGCGTGGTCATGATGGCGCCTAGCAACAGCCAGCTCCCCTCCTCGCGGCTGACGAGGTTGGTATGCTTGCCCTGCCAACCCAGCCCCGCCGCCTCCGCCAGCGGTTTCTCCATCACCGGCGCGGTGTCGACGAACACCTTAAGGCCGGTGTCGGGCACCTGCGCCACCAGCCAGCGCGCAAGCGCCTTCAGCCCCTTCTTGACGACGTCGTGATAATCCTGACCCTGCGCATAGACCGATATCCGTCCTACGCCCGGCTCGTCCGCCAAAGCCAGCGGATCGTGCGGCGGGGCATAGCTCATGCCGAGCATGATCACCGATTTGACTTCAGGCCACAGCGCGGCAGGGCTGCCGCGCTGGTGCGCGCGCTCCTCCATCCACAGCATGTCGCCATGCGATCCCGCGTCCAGCCATTCGCGCAGACGCGCCGCCGCCTCCGGTGCGGCATCGGCGTGCGCGATCCGGCAATCGGCGAAGCCCAGCGCGCGCGCCTCGGCCTTGATCGCGGCCTCGATGGAAAATTCGGCTGTCACTGCCCCATGTTAGCACATCGTCGCGCGCACGCTTGTATCTGACTGATCGGATGCACACTTTTCGGTCGTTACGCGTTCGGCGTGGCATGCGGGAAGGTAAGCGTATGAACCTGTCGAGACGGGCCTTGCTTGGCGCGGGTGGCGGAGCGGTCGCCATGGCCTGGCTATGGCCCTCGGGCAGCGGGGCCGCGCCGCGTTATGAGGTAGCGCTCAGCGACGCCCAATGGCGCGCGAAGCTTCCGCCCGCTGCCTACGACGTGCTGCGCCAGCAGGGCACCGAGCGACCCTTTACCAGCCCCCTGCTCAACGAACATCGCAAGGGGGTCTTCGCCTGCGTGGGTTGCGCGCTGCCGCTCTTCTCCTCCTCCACCAAATTCGAAAGCGGCACCGGCTGGCCGAGCTTCTGGGCGCCGCTCCCGCGCGCCGTTCTGCAGGGCGCCGACCGCTCGCTCGGCATGGAGCGCACGGAGGTCCATTGCCGCCGCTGCGGGGGGCATCTCGGCCATGTTTTCGATGATGGTCCCAAACCCACCGGAATGCGCTATTGCATGAACGGCGTGGCGCTTAATTTCACTCCAGCGAAAGCCTGACACTTGATCCAGAAGTTGCGTACACGCGCCGCGAGGCGCGGATGAGCCAGATTACGCCCGTCATTCTATCCGGGGGATCGGGGACCCGGCTGTGGCCGCTGTCCCGGACTGGCCGCCCCAAGCAATTGCTGAGCCTGACCGCGGCTGAGACGATGCTCCAATTGACCGCGCGCCGCGTGCCGGCGGGTGAGGGTTTCGCCGCCCCGATCGTGGTCGCCAACGCCGCGCATGCGGACATGATCGAGGAACAGCTTGAAGGTGCGGGCATCGCCGAACCGCTCCTGATCCTCGAACCGGTAGGCCGCAACACCGCGCCCGCAATCGCCGCCGCCGCGCTCGCGCTCGATCGCGACGCGATCATGCTGGTGATGCCGAGCGACCATGTGATCCAGGATGTGGGCGCGTTCCGTGCCGCGATCGCGGCGGCGCAGCCGCTGGTCGAGCAGGGCTGGCTCGCCACGTTCGGCATCGCGCCCGACGGACCCGAGACCGGCTATGGCTATATCAGGCGCGGAGAGCCCCTCGGCGGCGGCGTGTCGCGGGTCGCCAGCTTCGTCGAGAAGCCCGACCGGGAGACGGCGGAGGCCTATCTCGCCACCGGTCAATATAATTGGAACGGCGGCATCTTCCTGTTCGGGGCTGGCACATATCTGGATGCGCTCGAACGCCATGCACCCGACATGCTGATTGCGGTGGGGAAATCGATGGATAATGCCGTCCGCGAGGGGCATCGCATCTTTCCCGAACGCCACGCCTTCGCCACCTCGCCAAGCCAAGCGGTCGATTATGCGGTGATGGAGAAAGCCGATAAGGTTGCGGTCGTCCCGGTCGAAATGGGTTGGTCCGACGTCGGGAGCTGGGACGCGCTCCACGCCATCTCCGACCGCGATGACAATGGCAATACCAGCCATGGTGAGGTGTTCGCGATCGACACCGAACGCTGCCTGTTCCGGAGCGAAGGCCCGGTCGTGGCGGCGGTTGGCGTCAGCGACCTGATCGTGATCGCGACGCCGGATGCGGTCCTGATCATGCCGCGGGGAGCGAGCCAAGAGGTCAAACGGGCGATCGCCGCCCTCCAGAAGGATCGCCACGTCACGCTCGATCGCGCGATCTGAACGCGTCGGCGCACTAAATCCGTTCCGGATGCGGTTGGGCCACTGCTGCGGCCGAAATAGGCGTATTAGGCACCCGATGCCGAGCGCTCTGTCATGACCGCGCAGCAGCGTATTGTCCGGATGCCTCCTCAGCTGCCGGCGGGGACTCGCGTGTTGATCGTCGAGGATCACCCCTTCATCGCGATGGCGGTGGCGGACATGATAGTCACCCTTGGGTGCGAGGTCGCGGCCATCGCCTCGACGGTTGACGAGGCCCTTGAGGCCGTCGGTCGCGGCGACTTTACCGTGGTTTTACTCGACATGGATCTCGATGGACAATCGAGTAGCGCGGTCGCCTCCGCGCTTGTGGCGGCGGGCAAGCCTTTCCTGGTCGCCACGGGTTTCGGCCGCCGCGACGGATTCGACACCGAACCCCTGCTGATGAAGCCTTATCTGCCCGGACAGCTTGGTCGCGGGCTTGCCGATCTGCTGGGAGCGGTTGACGAAACCCATCGACGGCGGGACAGGGCATAGGGCGCATCCTGGCTGCAACCGTTGCGCGATCGTGCCGTTGAGCACCGTAACGCGATGGAGGTCACAAAGATGCGGCTCGACGATTATCGGGAAAGCGACAATGTCGAGCAGCAGCGCAGCGGAGGTTCCGGCTTCGGCGGATTTGGCGGCGGGGGCGGGCTCGGGCTGCTCTTCGGGCTGATCGCCAGCCGCTTCGGCATTGGCGGCATCGTCGTGCTCGTGCTGGGAATGATGGTGTTCGGCTTCAACCCGTTCGGCGGGACGAGCAGCGGCCCAAAGCCCGCCAATGTCGTGCAGGAAAGCGCCCAGCAAATTTGCGCGGCCGATGCGGCGCATCTTTTTTCATGCCGCGTGCTGGCCAACACCGAAGACACATGGGGTCGGATTTTCCAGGCACAGGGTCAGCGCTACGCCCCGCCGCGGCTGAGCTTCTATAGCAGCACCGGGCAATCGGGCTGCGGCGCGGCGCAATCGGCCATGGGGCCGTTTTACTGCCCCACCGACCAGAGGATTTATCTCGATCCCCAATTCTTCGACGAACTGCAGACTCGCTTCAACGCGGCGGGCGATTTTGCCCAGGCCTATGTGATCGCGCATGAAGTGGGCCATCATATTCAATATCTGACCGGCATCGCCGATCGCGTGCGCCGCGAGCAGCAGAGCGCGGGCGAAGTGGGCGCCAATGCATTGCAAGTGCGGATGGAATTGCAGGCGGATTGCTATGCGGGCGTATGGGCGGCCAATGCGAAGGATGCGCGTGGCGCTCCCGCGATGGAGGCCGGCGATGCCGAGGAAGGCTTACGCGCGGCCACCGCCATCGGCGACGATACGCTCCAGCGCTCGGCCGGACGCACGCCGGTCCCCGACAGCTTCACCCATGGCACATCGGCCGAGCGTGTCGCGTGGCTGAAGCGTGGCCTGGAGAGCGGCGATCCGGCGCGGTGCGATACGTTCTTGGGCCCGATCGGCTAGGGAGCCCATACGCCTTCCGGCGGGCCCGCTCATCCCCCGCTGTCGCGCTCGATCTCCGCGCCGACGGCGGACAATTTTTCTTCAAGCCGCTCATAGCCGCGGTCGAGATGATAGACGCGCAGCACCTGGGTCTCGCCTTCGGCGGCCAAGCCCGCAATGACCAGGCTCATCGACGCCCGCAGATCGGTTGCCATCACAGGAGCGCCGGTGAGCCGCCCCACTCCCTTAACGATCGCGGTGCGGCCATGCACCTGGATGTCGGCCCCCATCCGCGCCAGTTCGGGTACGTGCATGTAGCGATTTTCGAATATCGTCTCGGTCAGCACGCTGGTTCCCTCGGCCAGCGTCAGCATCGCCATGAATTGCGCCTGCATGTCGGTCGGGAATGACGGGAACGGCGCTGTCGACAGCGTGAGCGGGCATAGCCGCCCGTTGGCGGAGACCCGCAATCCGTCGGCTTCCTCGGTAACCACCAATCCGGCCTCGGACAGGCCGGCGATGATCGCCGCCATATCGTCAAGGCGCGCGCCCTCGAGCAGCAGGTCGCCACCCGTTATCCCGGCCGCACAGGCATAGCTCCCCGCCTCGATCCGGTCGGCCATGACGCGGTGGGTGGCACCATGCAGCGTCTTCTTTCCCTGGATAAGGATGCGTTCGGTGCCGACGCCTTCGATCTCGGATCCCATCGCGATCAGGCAACGGCATAGATCGGCGATTTCGGGCTCGCGCGCGGCATTGTCGATCACCGTCTCCCCGGTGGCCAACGCCGCCGCCATCAGCGCGTTTTCGGTGGCGCCGACCGATACGATCGGAAACACGATATGCCCGCCGCGCAATCCGCCCGCCGGCGCGCGCGCGCGAACATATCCCGCCGCGAGCTCGATTTCGGCGCCAAGCGCCTCCAGGGCCTTGAGGTGAAGATCGATCGGACGGTTACCGATCGCGCAGCCGCCTGGCATCGAAACCGTCGCCTCGCCCTGGCGGGCGAGCAGCGGGCCCAGCACCAGGATCGACGCGCGCATCTTGCGCACGATCTCGTAAGGCGCCGTGGTCGAGGATATGGCCTCGGCATTGAGCGTCATCGCCCGCACCGCCGAACCGTTGCGCTGGCC
>DATMIP010000254.1:0-2161 GCA_035554515.1 Sphingomonas sp.
GATCTCGCCGATCGCCTCCTCCGACCGCCCCTGGCGATGCAGCGCGATCGCCAGGTTGTGGCGCGCGGCCGTGAAGCCCGGCGCCAGTTCGAGCGCGCGGCGCAGCAGCGCTTCGGCATCCTTGTTGCGCCCGATCCGACCGGCAAGCTCGGCCAGCATCCGGATCGCGCCAATGTCGGTCGGCTGCTCTTTCAATCGGCCCCGGAGAATCGGCTCGGCCTGCGCCAGATCGTTGCGCGCCAACGCGTCCGCCGCTTCCAGCAGGACGGGGTCACGTGTTGAGGCGCGTAACGCCTGCAGATAGGCGGCCGCCCCGTTTTCTTCGTCGTCCGCGAGATGAAGCTGGTCGCCGAGCGCGCGCCAGGCATCAGGTGAGCCGGGATCGGCGGCAACCGCCGCGCGAAACGCCGCGGCGGCCGCCTCGCCCTCGCCCTTCGCCCGATGCGCCTGACCCGCGATCATCAACGCGTCCGCGCTGCGCGGTACCACGCGCAGAATCTCGCGCACCTGCGCCAGCGCCATATCGGGCTGTTGCCCGAGCAGTTGCCGGGCATGCGCGAGCGCGGTTGCGAGCGATCCGGTCGGGTCCGATTGCGATGCCATGTGCCTGACAGACGATGTGGCGGGCGCGCCTGTCAACGCCGATCTTGCAGGCACGCTCGCGCTGCGGCAGGCTGTGCCCATGGCAATAGCGCGTCCCCTGTCCGACGCAGACCCTGACGAAGGCTGGAGCCTGCCCGCCTGGGCTTATTCCGATCCCGATTATTTTGCGGCCGAGCTTGCCCGCGTGATCCGCCCTTCGTGGCAGATCGTCTGCCATGTCAGCGACATTGCCGAGCCAGGGGACTGGCACGGGCTGGATTATGCCGGCGAGAGCATCGTCGTGATGCGCGGAGCCGATGGCGAGTTCCGCGCCTTCCATAATGTCTGCCGCCATCGCGGCGCGCGCATCCTCGACGGCGTGCGCGGCTGCGCCAAACGCATCGTCTGCCCGTATCACGCCTGGACCTATGCCAGCGACGGCCGGTTGGTTGGCGTGCCGCAGAAGGAGACGTACGATCCGGGCGCCTTGGACGGCATCGCGCTGGTGCCCGTCGAGCTCGAAATCTGGCACGGCTTCATTTTCGTGCGTCTCGAAAGCGGCGGCCCGAGCGTGGCGCAGATGATGACGCCCTACGAACACGAGGTCGCGCCCTACCGGTTAGAAGAATTGCGCGCGCTCGGCCGCGTCACCTTACGGCCGCGCAGCGTGAACTGGAAAAATATCGCCGACAATTATTCGGACGGCCTGCATATCGCGGTCGCGCATCCTGGCCTCAAGCGGCTGATGGGCGACGGCTATGGCGTCGAAAGCGCCGAATGGGTCGACAAGATGTGGGGGCCGCTGGTCGACAGCCCCTCCGCCAACCCGTCCGAGCGGGCTTATTGCCATTATTTGCCGCGCGTGGCGCATCTGCCCGACGAACGGCAGCGGCTGTGGACCTATTTCAAGCTGTGGCCGAACGTCGCGTTCGATATCTATCCCGATCAGGTCGATTTCATGCAATTCCTGCCGGTATCGCCGACCCGCACGCTGATCCGCGAGATCAGTTATGCGATCCCGGATGAGCGGCGTGAGATGAAAGCGGCGCGCTACCTGAACTGGCGGATTAACCGTCAGGTCAACGCCGAGGATACCGAACTGGTCGCGCGGGTCCAGCAGGGCATGGCATCGTCAAGCTTCTCTGCCGGGCCGCTTAGCCGCGATGAAGTAGCTCTCCGAAATTTTGCACGCCGGGTGCGGACCTTGATCCCCGAGGCCCGGCTCCGCGAGCCGCCCGCCCACGGCTGGAGCCGCGCCTACAACTAAACGAGCGCACCGCCTTTGGGCCGGCGAGGCTAGCCCGCGACAGCGCGGCCGTCGCCCAACGGTCGGCATGCATGGAATGCAATCGCTGCACTGCATCAGGCTTTATGCTGCAATGCGCAAAAAGCGCTTGCGCCACCACCGAATCGATGACACTTTCCTGTATCCGGACAACGCGGTCTGGAAATATGCGGGCGAGCCTTAGAAGCCCGCTCCTCACCTTGGGCGACGAGCCCAGTGTGACCAGGCAATGACGCCGCCCGACCCGGTCTCCAGGACTGTGGCTCGAGGCGGCTTTTTTTATTTCTGAATTCA
>DATMIP010000255.1:0-4110 GCA_035554515.1 Sphingomonas sp.
ACCGATCTCCTCGAAGTGACACCGCTCATTTGGCTGAACGCCCTTCTGCTTTCACCGCTCGCGTTGCTTTCCTGGACCGTCGCGTGGAACAACTGGACGGACGGGCGCGACCGGCCGCTCGTGTTCCTCGGCGCCGTCTGCGCATGGGCAATGAGGGTCGCCGGGGCGGTCGCGCATGCGGACGCGTTGAGTTCGGCGGGGCGGTGGCTGTCGCTCGCCCTCTTCGCGGCCATCGCCACGCGGATCGCCCGACGGGGCCAACACAAGTCGCTTGCGCTGGCGGCCATGCTTTCCGTGACAGTCGCCCTGTTCATTAATGAGGTCAAGCGACTGGGCGTGCCGGACATCTGGTTTCCGTTCAATATCGGAGTGACGTTGACTCAATACGCACTTGCGTTGGCGCTTCCACTACTCTGCTTCGCACTGACGGAAGGCAGAGGACGGGAAGATTTCGAACGGCCGTAGCGAACGGGTAGCTTCCAGAAGAGAGTTCCACCGCGTCCAGGTTTGAGCGGTAAAGAGTGTCCGAACGCTGACCGCCACCTCTGGCGTGGAGGCGGCAGTGCTTGGCGTTCGTGGTTTTGAACCGAAATGGCGCACCCGAAGGGATTCGAACCCCTGGCCTCTGCCTTCGGAGGGCAGCGCTCTATCCAGCTGAGCTACGGGTGCCGGTGTGCCGCGGAAGCGCTTAGCAAAGCGGGTGCCCGCCCGCAAATCATGCTTCGCCCTTGGGCGGAGGGGTTTTCGGGCGGTAGGCGCACAGATCGATCTCAACGCAGCGCCAGCATTCGGGCCGCCGCGCCTTGCACACATAACGCCCGTGAAGGATCAGCCAGTGATGGGCATGGCTGCGGAACGGCTGCGGCGTGACCTTTTCCAGTTTCTGCTCGACCGCGACCACGTCCCTGCCGGGCGCGAGCCCGGTTCGGTTCGAGACGCGGAAGATATGCGTGTCGACCGCGATAGTATCATGCCCGAAGGCCACGTTGAGCACGACATTGGCGGTCTTGCGGCCGACGCCGGGCAAGGCCTCCAGCGCCGCGCGATCCTCGGGCACCTCGCCGCCATGCTCGGCGATCAGCTTCTGTGAGAGCGCGATCACGTTCCGGGCCTTCATGTTGAACAGGCCGATCGTCTTGATATGCTCCTTCAGCCCCGCCTCGCCGAGCGCGACCATCGCCTCAGGCGTGCGCACCGTTTCGAACAGCCGCCGTGTCGCCTTGTTGACCCCCACATCGGTCGCCTGCGCCGACAGGGTAACCGCGACCAGCAACGTATAGGGGTTCACATATTTGAGCTCGGTCTCGGGCGATGGATTGAGCTCGGCGAGCCGGCGATAGAATTCGAAGACGTTTTCGCGCTTCATTGCTGTCCACCCGGCTTGGGGTTCCGTTCGTGTCGAGTAGAGTTCGAGCTTGCCGAGAACTCGTGTCGAGACATTTGGGACGGCGGCCGGGTCGACCTCGATACGTCATCTCGGCAAGCTCGAACTCTACTCGACACGAACGGGGGGGTCGCGATCATTATAATCGCAGTCCAGCAAGCGCACCGTTAGTCGCAATCCCACCTGTTTTCGAAGCGCCGCTCAGAAACCCAGCACGTCCGCCATCGAATAGGACCCCGCCGGCTTGCCCGCGAGCCATAGGGCTGCCCTCACCGCACCCTTGGCGAAGATGGCGCGATTCTCGGCGCGATGGCCCAGTTCGATCCGCTCGCCGTCGGTCGCGAAGATCACCTGGTGATCGCCCGCGACCGATCCGCCGCGCAGGCTGGCATAATAGATTCCACCCTCCTCGCGCGCGTGCGGGCCTTCCTGCATGCGATCGAAGCGGTTGAGTTCGATGTTGCTCGCCGCGCCGCGCCCGACATTGGCCGAGGCGCCGAGCAGCAACGCCGAGCCCGACGGGGTGTCGAGCTTGTGGCGATGGTGCATCTCGACGATCTCGATGTCCCAATCGGTGCCGAGCGCGCGCGCCGCCTGCTCAACCAGCCCCCGCAGCATGTTCAGCCCGAGCGACGTGTTCGCGGTCTGCAATAGTGCGATGTCGCGCGCCGCTTCGTCGATCAGCGCATGATGTTCGGGCTGAAGCCCCGTCGTCCCGATCACGATCGGCGTACCCGCGGCGCGCGCCGCGGCGAGGCTCGCCACCAATGCGGCGGGTATCGAGAAATCGACCAGCACGTCGGATGCAGCCGCAAGTGCCGCGGCATCGGCATGATCGCCATGCACGGCGCCCTCGCGATCGATCCCGCCCGATATGCTCGCGCCCTGTACCGCGGCCGCATTGGCGATGGCCCGGCCCATCCGGCCCGCTGCACCGATTATGCCGATCCTCACGCTCATGCGCGCCATCTGGCACAAGCTCCGCCGCTTGGCGAGGCCGCGCGGGGCGTTTGTGATCCTATCGGTGGCGTTCGCCTTTCTGGTCATTGCCTCGTTCCATCGGCCCCGATAGCCTCCGCGTTCCGGATGAAGGATCGGTTATGCGAATGATTGCGGGAATGGCGTTGACGATGCTGGCGGGGAGCCAGGCGGCGATGTCCCAGGTTCCCGCGGATCAGCTGGCCGCTCCGCCGGCCGGGGCGACCCGGTTCACGATCATGTCGAGCGCCGGCAAACATGGCTCGATCAGCGAATGGACAGCGCCCGATGGTACGCTGATGGCACGCATGAACCTGGTGCTGCGCGGCCAGGTGTGGGACGAGGATGAGGCGATCCGCGTCGGCGGCGACGGCGCGATCGCAAGCTATCAATTGCGCGGATCGAGCCCCAGCGGCGACGTTGCCGAAAGCTTCACCGTCACCGATCGCACTGCGACATGGAAATCGCAGATCGACGCCGGATCGGCCACCTATGCCGCCCCGGCTTATTATCTGCCCGCCGGTTTTTCGATCCGGGCGGGCGATCTCCCGCTCGAAAAAATGGTCGCCGACCCGACGCACGATGTCGCCCTGCTGCCCGGCGGGCGCGCGCGGATCGAAAAGCTGACCACGCTGACGGTAGGCAGCGGTGCCCTGCAGCAGACCGTCACCGCATGGGCGATCATCGGAGTCGGCACCACCCCTGCCCCGACCTGGACCGACGCGAACGGCAAGGTATTCGCCACGGTCGGCGCGATCTCGATCATCCGCGCCGGCTATGAAGCCGACGAACAGGCCATGCAGAAAGCCCAGGACGATGCCATGGCCCGCCAGTCGCCTGCCCTGCTGCGCCGGCTGGCTCAGGTGACAGACGTCCCGGTCGTGTTCCAGGACGTGCAGGCCTTCCTCGATGGCAAACGCTATCAGCAGCACGTCACGGTCACAGTCGACCACGGCAAGATCACTGGCATCGGCCCGGCTTCCAGCATGAAGGCGCCGGCGAACGCGATCCTGATTGATGGGCGCGGCAAGACGCTCGTGCCCGGCCTGTGGGACAGCCACATGCATGTCGGCGACGATTATACGGGGCCGTCCGAACTGGCGATCGGCGTCACCTCGGTGCGCGATCCGGGCAATGACGACAAGCTCACCATCGCGCGCCGCGGCCGGCGCGCGGCGGGCGAACTGCTCAGCCCGCACGTCTATGCCTCCTCTTTGATCGACGGGAAGGGGCCGAACACCGCGCAGGTCGCCAACGTCGCCACGACCCGGGACGAAGCCATCAAGGCGGTCGAGGATGCGAAGGCCAAGGGCCAGGTGGGTGTCAAATTCTACGGCACCTTCACCCCCTCATGGGTGGCGCCGGCGGCCGCGCGGGCCCACCAATTGGGCTTGCACGTCCATGGCCATCTGCCCGCCGGCATGCGGCCGAGCGAAGCGATCGCCGCCGGCTATGACGAGCTCACCCACATCTATTTCGTCTCGATGGAGGCGATGCCGGAGGAGGTCGTGCGCAACTCCAACGGGATGCAGCGTTTCTCCGGCACCGGCAAATATATGAAGGATGTCGATCTGGACGCCGCGCCGATGAAGACCCTCATCGCGACGATGGCGAGGAAGCATATCTATTCGGACCCGACGCTGGTGGTGGTCGAAAGCCTGTTCGTGCCCGAAAATGGCGATCTGTCCCCGGCTTATGCACCGTTCGTGGGGACCTTGCCGCCCACCGTCGAGCGCGGCTTCCGTCAG
>DATMIP010000256.1:0-7409 GCA_035554515.1 Sphingomonas sp.
CCGATGACCATGACGCGCTGATGCTCACCAGCGCCAATGCCGTGCGACATGCGGGCCCCGATCTGCATCTCTATCGCGCGCTGCCCGTCTATGCGGTGGGCGAGGCCACGGCCGCGGCGGCGACGCAGGCGGGTTTCGGCCCGGTGATCAGCGGGCCGGGCGACGCGGCGGCCCTGGTCGCGAGGATGCGCGAGGATGGCGTGAAGCGTCCGCTCCATCTCGCGGGCCGCGAGCATCGCGCGATCGACGATGCGCCCTTCATCATCGCGCGTTGCGTCGTCTATGCGGCCGAGCCGGTCGACACGCTCCCCGCCGCCGCGGCGGCGGCGCTTGCGCGCGACGCGGTCGCGCTGATCCATTCGCCGCGCGCCGCGATCGTCTTTGCCGAATTGCTTGCCGCGGCCGGGATCCAGCCCGAAAGCGTCGCCATTGCGGCGATCAGCCGGGCGGCGAGCGCTGGACGATGGCGCGAGGCAGCGATCGCGCCGACCCCCGATGATTCGGCGCTGTTGGCGGCGGCGGCCCGTCTGTGCGAGAAGGCGTGATGGCCCAACAGGATTATTACGGCACGACCAGGCGCCGCAGCTGGCTGTGGACGATCTTGATCCCGCTCATCCCCTTCCTGCTCGGCATCGGCGCGGCCGCTCTGGCATTTCACCATTGGGGGAATATCGCCAAGCTGCTTCATCCGGTCGCGGAGACCCAACCCGTTTCGCCGCCACCAGCGCCGACGCGCGTCGTGGCGCCAATGCTCGTCCCGCCGAACGATCCCGCGATCAACGAGCGCGTCGCCACGCTCGAATCGCGGGTCGACGCGATCGATGCGCGCGCTGCGGAAGCATCGGGCGATGCCGATCGCGCCGAAGGCCTGCTGGTCGCTTTTGCCGCGCGCCGCGCGCTCGATCGCGGCCAGCCGCTCGGTTTCCTGGAAGGCATGCTGCGTGAGCGCTTCGGCGGTACCGATGCCACATCGGTCGCGCAGATCATCGCGGCATCGCAACGCCCGGTGACGCTCGCGCAGCTTCGCGACGGGCTGGAGACGCTGCGCCCCGCGCTCCTGACGCAGGGGACGAATGAAGGCTGGTGGCAGGGGTTCAAGCATGAGATTTCGGGGCTGTTCGTGATCCGGCGCACCAATCAGCTATCGATCGTACCGACCGACCGGCTGGCTCGCGCGGAGCATGCGCTGGAAACGGGCCAGGTGGATAATGCCGCGACCGAGGTTGCGCGTATGCCGGGCGCGCCGAATGCCAATGAATGGCTCGCCAAGGCGCGCCGCTATACGCTCGCCCGCAACGCGCTCGACCGGATCGAGACCGCAGCGTTGCTGATGCCGCGCGCGACGCCAGACCCTGTCGTTCCGCCGGCGGGCTAAGGTTCGGCTAGACAAGCCGTCGGGCAGCGTCGAGCTTCGTCCGTCCCGCTCTTGCTCGTCATCGCGAGGAGCGTAGCGACGCGGCGATCCAGTCTGGCACGCGTCCCACAGACGCGGGACTGGATTGCTTCCCCCGGCTTTCGCCGGGGTCGCAATGACGATGTGGGTAAGCGGGACTTGCTCCCATCCCGCAATCCCCGCTTCCCGCCGGCCTTACTCCCGGCTACGATGCCTGCATCCCCGGGGAGCCCCAATCGAAGGGCTGAGAGGCGACTCGATGTCGCGACCCGTGAACCTGATCCGGTTGATACCGGCGGAGGAAGGGGCATAGGCGCGGAAAGCCGGTCCGGGGGACCGGCGGGCGCCGAAGCCGGTTCCTTCGGAAACGAAGGAACCGCGTCCCAATGGCCGATATCCCCGCCCGCACCCCTGTCCTGAGCGCAGTCGAAGGGGAACTCGCCGTCACCACCGGCCCGATCCGTGGCTCGCGTAAAATCCATGTCGGGCCGCTCGGCGTGAAGATGCGCGAGATCGTGCTGGAGCCGAGCGCCAACGAACCGCCCTTGCGCGTCTACGATACGTCCGGCCCCTATACCGATCCCGACGCGCGCATCGACATCATGGCGGGGCTGGGCGAGCTGCGCCGCGACTGGATCCGGGGACGCGGCGATGTCGGGGAGGTCGACCAGCGCGAGATCAAGCCCGAGGATAACGGCCAGCTCGGCCCTGATCGCTCCGGCGGCGTGCAGCCCTTCCCCAATGTCCGCCGCCGCGTACTCCGCGCCAAGCCCGGCATGAACGTCAGCCAGATGCATTATGCCCGCCAGGGCATCATCACCCCCGAGATGATCTACGTCGCCGAGCGCGAGAATCTCGGGCGCGAGCGCGTGATGGATCTGGTGCGCGACGGTGAGGATTGGGGCGCCGAAATCCCCGATTTCGTGACGCCCGAATTCGTCCGCGACGAGGTCGCGCGCGGCCGCGCGATCATCCCCAGCAACATCAACCACCCCGAGAGCGAGCCGATGGCGATCGGGCGCAACTTCCTCGTCAAGATCAATGCCAATATCGGCAACAGCGCGGTCGCCTCCGACGTCGCCGCCGAGGTCGACAAGATGGTGTGGTCGATCCGCTGGGGCGCGGACACGGTGATGGATCTCTCCACCGGCCGCAACATCCACGACACGCGCGAATGGATCGTGCGCAATTCGCCCGTCCCGATCGGCACCGTGCCGATCTACCAGGCGCTGGAAAAGGTCGGCGGCGTCGCCGAGGACCTCACCTGGGAAATCTTCCGCGACACGTTGATCGAGCAGGCCGAACAGGGCGTCGACTATTTCACGATCCACGCCGGCGTGCGCCTGCCCTACATCCCGATGACCGCCAAGCGCGTCACCGGCATCGTCAGCCGCGGCGGATCGATCATGGCCAAATGGTGCCTGTCGCACCATCGCGAGAGCTTCCTCTACGAGCGGTTCGACGAGATCACCGAGATCATGAAGGCGTATGACATCGCCTACAGCCTCGGCGACGGCCTGCGCCCCGGATCGATCGCCGACGCCAATGACGAAGCCCAGTTCGCCGAACTCTATACGTTGGGCGAACTGACCAAGCGCGCCTGGGCGCAGGACGTCCAGGTGATGATCGAGGGCCCCGGCCACGTGCCGATGCACAAGATCAAGCAGAATATGGAGAAGCAGCTCGAGGCGTGCGGCGAGGCGCCCTTCTATACGCTCGGGCCGCTCACGACCGACATCGCGCCGGGCTATGACCATATCACCAGCGGCATCGGCGCGGCGATGATCGGTTGGTACGGCACGGCGATGCTTTGCTACGTCACGCCCAAGGAGCATCTCGGCCTGCCCGACCGCGACGACGTCAAGGTCGGCGTCGTTACCTACAAGCTCGCCGCCCACGCTGCCGATCTCGCCAAGGGGCATCCGGCCGCCAAATTACGCGACGACGCGCTCAGCCGCGCGCGGTTCGAGTTTCGCTGGCGCGACCAGTTCAACCTGTCGCTCGATCCCGACACGGCCGAGCAATATCACGACCAGACCTTGCCGGCGGAGGGCGCCAAGACCGCACATTTCTGCTCGATGTGCGGGCCCAAATTCTGCAGCATGAAGATTACCCAAGAGGTGAGGGACTTCGCGGCCAAACAGAACGCGCCGGCCGACACGTTCCTCGCCGCAAATCCTCCCCATGATTTCCATGGGGAGGGGGACCGTTCGGCGAAGCCGAATGGTGGAAGGGTCCTTCTCGATGCGGCGGAGGCCGAAGCAGGCATGCAGGCGATGAGCGAGAGGTTCAGGGAAACCGGCAGCGAGCTCTATATGGGCGCGGGCGGACGTGAGCACGATTGACGGCAAGCCGGTGGCGCGCATCGTCGAGACTCTGTCCGAACCCCAAACCGCCCGCGCCCGGGTGCGCGCGGGCAACGGCTTCGAGGCCGAGGCGATGGTGTCGATCTCGCCGGTAGGGATACTCGCGGTCGGCGGATTGATGGCGGCGATCCTGCTTTCGAGCGCGGCGATCGTTCGCGCGGCACGGCGGCGTGTCGCACGGCCGGATCAGCCGAAGCTGCCATGAACGAGGGCGGCTGCCTGTGCGGCGCGGTCCGCTATCGTGTCGGCGACACGGCGGTCGCGCAGACATTGTGCCACTGTATATCCTGCCGCCGCGCCACCGGCGGCGTCAGCGTCGCCTGGGCGGTGTTCGCCAAGGAAGATTTCGCGCTGCTGCAGGGTGAGGTGCGGGAATATTCGTCCTCGCCCGGCATCTATTGGGGCTCCTGCGCGACCTGCGGCAGCCTCGTCACCTACCGCCGCGACTCCCGGCCCGACCATCGCGACATCACCACCGCGACGCTCGACGATCCGGATGCGTTTCCACCGACGGTGGAGATATGGACGGCGGAGCGGATCGGGTGGGAGATGCTCAATCCCGACTTGCCTCATAAGCTGCGGAGTAGCCTCAACGAATAAGGCACCCTCGACGATAAGTGTCAGGCACTGACATTTTAGGAGTGGCACATGGCGTGGTCCGCGGCATCCTAGACGAAGTCAGTCACGGACAGCGAATTGGCTCCAACCCCCACGAGCTGGACCGCGGAATCGGCCGCGCCTCCACCATTGCTGGAATAGAATAGATAGGTGTCGCTTCCGACCTGCATCGCAGCCACCTCGCCATTTCCCGCATGGGCGTTGAATAGGTCCTGTGCTGCCGTTGCCGCTGCGGCGAAGCTCGATTCGGCTCCGATCAACACCGTCGCTACCGCATAATCGACCGAAAAGCGGTCCGCGCCGTCCTCGAAATCCGTAATAGCGTCGGTTGCGCTGCCGGTGAAAAGCGAAGCATTACCGCTGAACAGGAATGCGTCGGCGCCCCCACCGCCGGTCATGATGTCCACGCCTAGATCGCCTAGGATCCTGTCGTTATCGTCACCGCCGAATATCCGGTCGTCACCCTGGCCGCCGCGCAGCGAGTCCGCACCGGCGCCTCCCTCGATCGTATCATTGCCCAGATTGCCGTTGACGGTGTCATTGCCGAACCAGCCCTGGATCGTGTCGTCATTGGCGCCGCCGTTAATCCGGTCCGAGCCCGCACCACCGTCCAGCGTGTCGTTGCCGGCATTCCCTTGGAGATAGTCGCTGCCATCACCCCCGCTAATCGAATCCGCGCCATCACTGCCGCCACTGGCCGATTGACCCCAGAGATGATCATTGCCGTCGCCGCCTTCGAGCGTATCGCTGCCATCGCTGCCATAAAGGAAATCGTGGCCGTTGCCTCCGCGAAGGAGGTCGTTGCCGGTGCCGCCGTCGAGCGTATCGTCGCCGCCCGCACCCAGGATCGTATCCTCGCCGGCCATACCATGGATGGCATTGGACGCGTCGTTGCCCGTTAAACCATTGTCGAGTTCATTGCCCGTCAGGTTGATCGCGGCAGAGCCGGTTGCCGTGACCAGCTCGATCCGCTGTCCGGCACCGAGCGTCCAGGACACGCTCGCGGTGACGCTGTCGGTACCACCGCCCGCGACATCAGCGACGGTGTCGCCGGTATTGTCGACCATATAGACATCGTCGCCGTTGCCGCCGATCATCTGATCAGCGCCCGCACCTCCATCGAGCGTGTCGTTGCCGGCGCCCCCCTCAAGCGTGTCCGCGCCGGCAAGGCCGTAAAGCAGGTTGTTGGAGGTGTTGCCGACCAGGTGATTGGCACGCTCGTTACCGGTCAGATCGATCGCGCCGGCGCTCGCGGCGGAGATCAACTCGACATCCTGCCCCACACCAAGCGCCCAGGAAACATGGGCGATGACGCTGTCAGTACCGCCGCCCGCGGCTTCGGTAACGACGTCGCCGGAATTGTCGACAATGTAGAGATCGTTGCCGGTGCCGCCGATCATCTGATCGGCCCCCAACCCGCCGTCGAGCGTGTCGTTGCCAGCGCCGGCCTCCAGCGTATCCGTGCCGAAAAGGCCGTATAGCGCATTGTCGAAAGCGTTGCCGACGAGGTGGTCGGCGAGCTCGTTACCTGTCAGGTTGATCGCGCCAGTAGCCGCCGCGGAAATCAGTTCGACCGCCTGCCCGGCTCCCAGCGTCCAAGAGACGCTCGCGATGACGCTGTCCACGCCCGAGCCTGTGGCTTCGGTGACTATGTCGTCTGCATCATCGACGATGTAGAGATCGTTGCCGGCGCCGCCGATCATTTGATCGGCTCCTGACCCGCCATCGAGCGTGTCGTTACCCGCACCGGCCTCAAGCGTATCGGCGCCGGCGAGGCCGTATAGCGCATTGTCGAAGCTGTTGCCGACGAGATGGTTGCCGAGTTCATTGCCGGTCAAGTCGATCGCGCCGGTCGTGGCGGCGGAAACCAGCTCCACCTCTTGCGCGGCACCGAGCACCCACGACACGTTGGCGGTCACGCCGTCGGTGCCGCCGCCTGCGGCCTCGACAACGGCGTCGCTGGCATTGTCGACCATGAAGACGTCGTCGCCGGCACCGCCGATCATCCGGTCGGCCTCGGCCCCGCCGTCGAGCGTGTCATTGCCGGCGCCGCCGTCGAGCACGTTTTGATTATCGTTGCCGGTCAAAAGATTGGCCAGGCCGTTGCCGGTGCCGTCGATCGCGGCGTGGCCGCCGAGCGTCAGAGTCTCGACATTGTCGGAAAGCGTGCAGGAAACCAACGCGGTGACACTGTCAGCGCCGCCATTCGCGGCTTCGACCACCACGTCCCCCACATTATCGACGATGTAAGAATCGTCACCCGCCCCGCCGATCATCTGGTCGGCGCCGGCGCCGCCATCGAGCGTATCGTTGCCGTCGCCGCCGCTCAGCAGATTGGCATTGTCGTTGCCGGTCAGGTGGTTGTCGAGCGCGTTGCCCGTGCCGTTGATGGCTACGCCCCCCGTAAGCACCAGGTTTTCGACATTGTCAGTGAGCGTGTAGGAGGCGAGCGAGCTTTCGACCCGGTCGACCCCGGCATTGGCAGCCTCGACCACCGTATCGCCGGGATCGTTGACGATGAAAATGTCGTCGCCCCCGGTTCCGGTCAGCACGTCCGCACCGGCGGTGCCCTTGATCGCGAGATCCAGGATCTGCAGACGGCCGAGATTCGACGTGTCCGAGACCGTCAGGTAGCGACCCTCGCCGTAGAATTGGAGCTGGCTGCCGAAGCCGATATTGTTATGCCATGAAGACGTCCCGACATTGAACCGGGAAATCTCGGCATGGGTGGCAACGTCATATTCGATGATCTGTGCCGTATCGATCTCGTTCACGAACAGATATTTGCCGGTGGCGTCGAACGTCATGCCGTCGACCAAGCCATCGACCTTAAGTGGCCCGGTATAGGTCAAAGCGTGGGTGACGGGATTGATAGTATAGAGGAGTGCTGCGGAATAATAAATGTACTGCGCGACCAGCCCGGCTTTCTCGCTGATCGCCTGACTTCCCCAGTTAAAGCCCGAATAGTCAGGGAGGGCCTGATAATCGTCCCCGTGTGCGATGATCGTCCCCGTACGATTGTCATAGACAAA
>DATMIP010000257.1:0-3063 GCA_035554515.1 Sphingomonas sp.
GTAACAAGGCGTTAATCAATAATATTGACCCACCATTCCCCAAGATTTGAAATTCTCCAACCCGCGTCACTTTGCAACCCGGCTCGGTTTTGCGATGCAGCTTCGACGAGGCCGCGTTCCAGAACAGGGCTGGCCGGCAACGCCGAATGGATCGGCGCCATGTTCACGCTCGAACAGACCGATCGCGACGTGCTCGAAAATCCGCGCGCGCGCATCATCGATCCCGGCGGCGCGATCCTGTTGGTGGAGGCGCCCGGCCTCGGCGTGATCGGCACCTGTGCCCTGCAGAAAACCGGCCCGAACACCTTCGAGCTCACCAAAATGGCCGTCCGCCCCGAAGCGCGTGGGCTCAAGGCCGGCGAACATCTCCTCGCCGCGACGATCGATCGCGCCAGGGCGATGAACGTCGAAACGCTCTATCTGCTCACCAATGCGAAATGCGCGCCGGCTATCCACCTCTACGAAAAGCTCGGCTTTCGCCACGACGCGGAGATCATGGCCACCTACGGTGCACGCTACGAACGCTGCAACGTCGCGATGCGGTACGCGGGGTGATCGCGCTTTCGCCGCTCATCCCGGGAGGGGGAGGCCATCGTCCCTCGGCGCTTTTTTTGGGCGGGCGCGATATGATAGCGCCTCTTCTCTTTATCGAGAATGATCGATGTCAATGATTGTTCGTGAATGCGGACAATGGCAGACATCCCGGGTTCTTGTTAAAGGGGGCGCGTGCTGTCCGAAAGCCTCCGCTCGCTGCCTTACGTCATTCATACCAACCGAGAGTTGGGCCTGATGCTGATGGGCACGAAGCCCCTCGCAATGTTCAGATACATCGATGGCTACGAGGTTGATTGCGTTCTACGCTACCTGAGGATGTTCGATCGGCATGTTGCGGCCGGTCGGTTCACGAAGCAGGTGAAGGTGTCACCGCTACAACTGCTGAATGGGCGGTTGGACCATCAAATCTTCTACACGCTTCCCAACGAAGATTGGCGCGTGCAAGCCATGTTGGAACTGCTCGCTCTTCCTGGAGCATGGTCCGGTGAGCGAGAGCGTCGCTTTGGCATGCTGTTAGGCTACGAAGACTGGCAGAACGACGTCTGGCTCGATCGCCACCCCGGCCTTTAGATAAGGGGACATAATACTTAATAGATAAGTCACGCGCGGATGAGTTCCCCCACCGATCGATCGGCTGCCGCCTTAAGGGCTTCCTCGCTCCACGCATTCAGGCTCTTGCCCGCAAGCTCGGCCGCAAGTGCGACACGGGCATGAAGCTGCGGATTCACCCGCAGCATCATTTTGCCGGAATATGGCTTTTGCGGCGCTCGCCCGGCCCTTGCACAGGCTTCGAGATAATCATCGACCGCCTCGTGGAAGGCCTCGACCAGGCCTTTGCCATCGGTCGCATGAAATCCGACAATATCGGAAATACCGGCAATTCGCCCGGTCAGGATCATATCCTCCGGGTCGAATTCGGTTGTGGCAGCATAGCCATTGTAAGTCATGATGCTCATATCGATAAATCCCACGTCACAATGGGTTACGGTTTAATTCCCAATTGGCTCAGGAACGCGCGAGCATCCCGAACCTGATAGCGTTTGGCTTCCTTGTCCGGGTGCGGACGATGGAAGGTCGCCATGATCCCGCTCTTCTCAAAGCGGACGCGCGAACCGCGGCCCTCTATGATCTTGCACCCAACGGCAACGAGCAGTCGCTCGATATCGTCCCAGTTGATCGTTCCAGATGCCGGATCCGCGAAGATCGCTGCTAGCACCTTGGCCTGCTTGCTATTCACGCTAGCATATTATGCTATCGCTTGAAGCGATGCAATCACTTTTGATATCGTCCTACCTCAAGCCTTGGGTTTGGCCTCCGTCCCGATTGCCTTGAACCGTTCGTGCTGAGCGAAGTCGAAGCACGCGCCGCGCCACCCTCGTTCATGGCGAACCTGCTTAGGAGAGGCGCGAACAAAAAGGGCCGGAAGATCGCTCTCCCGGCCCTTCCTTGTTCGTTGGTTCGACTAGTTCGAATGGATCAGAAATCCATCCCGCCCATGCCACCCATTCCGCCGCCCATGCCGCCTCCGGCAGGGGCCTTGTCGTCGGCCGGAAGCTCGCTCACCGCCGCTTCGGTGGTGATGAGCAGGCCGGCAACCGACGCCGCGTCCTGGAGCGCCGTGCGAACGACCTTGGTCGGATCGATCACGCCGGCGGTCACCAGATTCTCGTAGACGTCGGTCTGCGCGTTGAAGCCCACGTCATGGTCGGCACCGTCGAGCAGCTTGCCCGAGATGACCGCGCCGTCGTGGCCGGCATTGGCCGCGATCTGACGGACCGGGGCGTAGAGCGCCTTGCGGACGATATCGACGCCGCGCGTCTGGTCGTCGTTCGCGCCCTTGAGGCCCTCGATCGCCTTGGTCGCGTACAGCAGGGCCGTACCGCCGCCGGGGACGATGCCCTCCTCCACGGCCGCGCGGGTCGCGTGCAGCGCGTCGTCGACGCGATCCTTGCGCTCCTTCACTTCGACCTCGGTCGAACCGCCGACCTTGATCACGGCGACACCGCCGGCGAGCTTGGCGAGACGCTCCTGGAGCTTCTCGCGGTCGTAGTCGCTCGTGGTCGATTCGATCTGGCGACGGATCGCCTCGACGCGGCCCTTGATCGCATCGGCCTCACCCGCACCGTCGACGATGGTGGTGTTGTCCTTGTCAATCGAGACGCGCTTGGCGGTGCCGAGCATGCCGAGCGTGACGGTTTCGAGCTTGATGCCGAGATCCTCGGAGATCATCTCGCCCTTGGTCAGGATCGCGATGTCCTCGAGCATCGCCTTGCGGCGATCGCCGAAGCCCGGCGCCTTGACCGCCGCGACCTTGAGGCCGCCGCGCAGCTTGTTGACCACGAGCGTGGCGAGCGCCTCGCCCTCGATATCCTCGGCGATGATCAGCAGCGGACGGCCCGCGCCGATGACGGCCTCGAGGATCGGCAGCATCGTCTGCAGGCTCGACAGCTTCTTCTCGTGGATCAGGATGTAGGGATCGACCAGCTCGACCTCCATCTTCTCCGGATT
>DATMIP010000258.1:0-4227 GCA_035554515.1 Sphingomonas sp.
GAAGCTGCAGGGAAGGTCGCCGTGCCAATCCTGAGATATTACGGCGACACTCAACTTTTTAACGTGCTTCTGCCCCGCTGGCCCGGAGCGAGCGTGCGGCCGCTGTCGCGTTCGAGTTGTTCAAGAGGATCTGCAGGAGCCACTGCAGGCCAGTGTCGGCGAGCGCCGCGCGCGGCACGAAGGCGTTGAGCCGGAACCTGCCGAGCGGCAGCGGGGGCTCCGCCATCACGATATCCATGCCCGCCGCGTGCTGTTCGGCGAAGCGCCTGGGCACTGCACAGATCAATTGGGTTCCCGCGATGACCGAACAGGCGAAGATGAAGTTCGGAACGGTCAGGGCGACGCGGCGTGCAAGGCCTTGGCGCGCTAGCACCTCATCGACGAAGCCGTGGGGGTCACCGCTGTGCGAAACCACAAGGTGGCCGCTCGAGCAGTACGCCTCCACGTTCTGTTTCTCCATGAATGGGTGGCCGCGGCGCAGGACGAGCACGAAATCCTCTTCGTAGAGCGTCCGGCGTTCGAAGCGCGCCGGCCCCTCGTCGGCTGGTATGATCGCCACGTCCAGCGCGCGCGTCTCGAGATCTCGGAAAGCGTCGCGCCACGCGCGCTCGGGCGCCACTTCGTCGGCGACCGGCAGCAGCTGGCGTATCCCGAGGTCGATTCGCGGCGCAACCTCCGCGAGGCACGACATCAGCGAAGGCAGCAGGACGGCCGACACCCCGTCGGGTGCGCCGATCACCATGCGGCGGCTCGACGTCGCCGGATCGAACGGCTCGGATCGGGCGACCACCTCGCGGACTTGCCGCAGCGCCTCGGCGATTGTTGGCGCCAAGGCCAAGGCCCGCTCGGTCGCCACCACGCCTTTCGGCGTCTTAAGGAAGAGCGGATCGTTGAGCACGCGCCGCAGCCGGCCCAGCCCGTGGCTCACGGCCGATGTCGAGAGATGCAGTCTCGCAGCAGCCCGCCCGACATGCGCTTCGGCGAAGACAGCCTCGAACAGGACGAGAAGATTGAGGTCGGTTCGCGATAGATCAATTTCGTGCAACATATTACTGAAATCATATCACTTCATTCAACAAGGGTGAAGCGTCATCAGGGCCTCGAGTGAAGGCACTCGACCGGTGCCGCTCAAGACGAGGTGTTAACCATGATTTCCAATATTGCATTGAGCCTGCTGGCCGCCCTTGCCTCGGCTGCGAGCACGTCGTCCGGCCAAGCCGCCGAGGACCCCGAGATCGCGGCGGTGATCGCGCGGGCCACGCAGGCGAATGCCCTCCTGATGCGCGGCGACATCGATGGCTACCGCCGCCAGATCCAGACCGCACCGGACTTCATCCTAATGGATCCTTTCGGCGGCATCCCGACCGGCAATCCCAAGTCCGACGAACATTGGCGGCGGATCGGCCGCTTCTTCCGTGACGGGCGCGACGCGGAATTCGTGCCGCTCGGCGCCTATCGATCGGACAACCTGATCGTTCTCGTCGCGAACGAGCGGGCGCACGTCAGTGTGGGTGCCCTGCCGGCGCAGGACTGGGCGCTGCGCGTCACGCTGGTCTTTCGCCGAGACGACGGCGAATGGCGCCTAGTGCATCGCCATGCCGATCCCCTTGCCAAGGGTATCAGCCTGGAGGAAGCCGGCCGCGTCACCCTCGGCAAGGCCGCTGCCGGAGGGGATCGATGACGGCTTCACGGGCCTGGGCTGTCGCAGGCTGTTCGAGAAATTCCGGGCTGTCGATCGGTCCTCCGCTCGGGTGGGTCAAATAGCGAAGTGTCAACCCGATCGGTTCGAATTCCGACCATGCGTTTGATTGACCGGTTGCCGGCCGCTACGCCGATTTTGTCATATCCGCTTTGCGCTTGCGGGCCGCGAGCTTGCCCGCGACTCCCATCAACATCCTCGATCCCGTGAGGCCCAGGATCAGCCATTCCAGCGGTGCCCTGGCGAAACGCGCTATCGGCGGCGCTTTTCCGGAACCGCGACTTTCACGTCCCGCGCGCGGATTGACCGTGCATCGCATCGGCATGTTCATGGTAAGGCGCCGAATACAGTAATTGTCCCGATTGCAGCGGACGATCCTGTCCAGCTGGCCTGCACGGACCTTGTTGGCATAATCGGGATCCGCCAGCATCGGCCGGGCCAGCATCACCATGTCCCCATGTCCCGCGGCCACAGCATCCGCCGCGTTGAGAGGATCGTGCAGCCCCTGAAGCAGCAGCGGAACCGAAAGCATCCGGCGAAAGATCTGCGCCTCACCATGGGCGATCAACCCTCCGTCTTGCGCGGGCGTGCTGATATCCATCGTTTCGTACGCGCCGTCGGACAGGGCGACATAGTCGATCCCCTCGCGCTCGACGATCTGCGCGATCGTGGCATACCCTTCCGGGCCCTGCCCGCCTTCAATATGTTCGTTGCAGGTGATCCGCAGACCGATCGGGAAATCGGGGCCGGCTTCCGTGCGTATCATCCGCACGATATTGACCAATATTCGCGCGCGGTTTTCGACGCTGCCGCCATATTCGTCGTTGCGCCAGTTCGTTCTCGGCGAAAGGAACGACGCCACGAAATAGCTCATGTGCGCCGCTATTTCGACGCCGTCCCAGCCCGCGCGCTGCATCCGCACCGCGGACGTGGCCGTCTCGCGCTCCAGCGCGCTAATCTCGGCGATCGTGGCCTCGCGCGGCAGCGGCGTGGCCCGGCCGCCCGGAACGATGATCCCCTGCGGGAACCGGTCCTGGGGTATGACCACGTTGATCGGGCTGGCGGCAATGATGGGCCGATCGGGGCGTGGAGCGCCCATACGGCCAAAGCTGGTCAGCACTTCGGCAATCAGCGGCACCTTATAGGCGTGCACGGCATCCGCGACGCGCTTCAGATCGGGTAGATAATCCTCAAGATCGAGCCGAACCACCGATCCGGAAAAGGGCGTTTCATCATAGGCCCGTGCCGTTCCGCTCAAGCCCCCGACGATGATCATGCCGACGCCGCCCTTCGCGCGCTCGACCAGGAAGGCGCTCATCTGTTCGCTCGGTCGCCCACCCGGGTCGGGCGCGAGCACCGCCATCGGACCGAGGACGATGCGGTTCCGGACGTTCAGCTGGTTGATCCTGATCGGCTGGAACAACGCGGTGTCTACCGACACATCCGCCATCCTCGCATCCCCCTTATTTCGCTTTTGATTTGATACGCTCCGCATCGTATCGTATCTTGCCCCATGGAGCCAGGGGAAGAGCGGATTGATCGTCATGGCCATTCGGCACACCGCTCTTTTGGTTGGATTCCGCCGCGCTGACCATGATGGGTGCCCTCTTGCATCGGCGTTGACATCCGTCGATTACGTCCACGCGGCAATTTTAGGCGCTGAATCGAAACGGGGAGTTTAATTTTGTTTCTGGCAAGTTTCTTCCACGATGGTGCCGAACGGATCGGCTTTCGCGGCGATGGCGAGCATCTCATCGACATCGCAGCCGCGGCGGCGGCCTATCCGGATATCCTGCCGTGGGTCCCGGCTGACATGCAGGCGCTGATAGCAAGCGGGCCCGAAATGATGAGCGCGTTGCAGCGCCTCTTCGCGGAGGCAGCGCGAAATGACGCGCTCGCCATTCCCTTTTCCGATGTCAGGTGGAGACCGCCGGTTCGCCGGCCCGGCAAGATCGTCGGCGTGGCCATGAACAACAGCGCCTCCGACGCGCGCAAGATCAAGGCGCCCGATCATCCGATGTTCTTTCTCAAGCCGGCTTCCGCCCTGATCGGCCATCTCGAGCCGATCGTCGTGCGGAGTTATTATGGCGGTGTGCATCCGGAGCCGGAACTGGCGGTAGTGATCGGCGCGCGCACGCATCGGGTCGATCCTCGATCGGCGCTGGATCACGTGTTCGGCTACACCATCCTCAACGACCTTACCGGCAACGTCATGCGCGGCCAGGACATGGTCCATTATTATGCGCTCTACGCCTCGGCGGACGATCCCGAGGTCCTGGAGCGGCGGGAGCAGCATTTATCCTATGCGGCACGCTACAAGGGCACCGACGGGTTTGGGCCGATCGGCCCCTGGATCGCCACGCGCGACGACATTGCCGATCCCGGCGCGCTCGACGTCATCTGCTCGGTGGGAGGCGCGGTGATTGCGGAGGACAGTACGCGCTATCTTACCTATAATGTTGCCGAAATCCTGGCTTTTCTCAGCCGTTTCCACACACTGGAGCCAGGGGATATCGTCTCGATGGGAA
>DATMIP010000259.1:0-12387 GCA_035554515.1 Sphingomonas sp.
GACCGTCGCGCAGCCGCCAACAAGGGCGGCACCAGCGAGCGGAGCGAGCAGCCGGGCTGCAATGCGACGCGAAACCATAAGCCGGCGCCTGCCATAGCGGGCGGGCAACCACAAGGCGGCTTTGACGGTTCGCGCTTGACGGCGGGACCACCAAGCGGAAGGCTGCGCCGTCATGACATCGCCGCTCTCCATCTTTCGTGCGCTTGCCGATCCGACGCGGTTACGAATGATCGCGCTGCTTCGGCGAATGGAGCTTTCGGTCGGAGAGCTGGCCCAGGTACTGGGGCAAAGCCAGCCGCGCGTCTCGCGCCACGTCCGCATCCTTGCCGATGCTGGCCTGTGCGACCGGCGCCGGGAAGGCAGCTGGGTCTTCCTTGGTCTGGGACCATCGGTGGTCGCACCTTTGCTCCTGACCATCGACAGCTGGCGTGATGCGGCGGCGGAACGGTGGGAAGTTGCCGACGCGGCGCGGCTGGAGGCGGTGCGTGCCGACCGGGCGGCCGCGGCGCAGGCATATTTCGATGCGCATGCCGCCGAATGGGATGCCATCCGTTCGCTGCATGTCGCGGAAGGCCAGGTCGAGGCAGCGATTACCGCCACCCTTGATGACATGCCCCTGGGACGACTGGTCGATATCGGCACCGGCACCGGGCGGATGATCGAATTGCTTGGGCCCAGCACGGCCAGCGCGATCGGCATCGATCGCAGCCCCGAAATGCTCCGCTTCGCACGAGCGCGCATGGGCCGCGCCGGTATCGAGCGGGTCGATCTGCGGCAGGGTGACATGTATGCGCTGCCGCTGGAGGACGGTACGGCCGATACGGTCGTGCTCCACCAGGTATTGCACTATGCCCAGGCACCTGCGGCCGCGATCGCCGAGGCGGCGCGGCTGATCGGCCCCGGCGGCCGGCTGCTGATCGTCGATTTCGCGGCGCACGATCGAGACGATCTGCGCGAGCGCGAGGGTCACGCCCGCCTGGGATTTGATGACGATCAGATAGCACACTGGTTCGCGGCGGCGGAGCTTGCATCGATTCGTACGGTTGAGCTCGCGGGTGGAGAGCTGACCGTGAAATTGTGGCTGGCGCGGCGCGATGCCGAGACGCAGCGGCTGCGAGCGGTCGGCTGACTATGCGTCGGGTCTGGATGGCCCTGCTGGCGTTGATGTTCGCAACGCCCGTGCCCGCCGAGTCGGTCGCGGCCAATCACATCACACCGTCTCTCGTCGCGGAAAGTATGACGCCCGTAGCCGGTTCGCGGGTCACGCTTGCTTTCGCGATGAAGCCCGCGCCGCAATGGCATGGTTACTGGCAGAATCCCGGCGACGCCGGGCTCGAATCCCGGGCAGTTTGGAAAGCGCCGAAAGGTTTGAAGTTCGGGCCGCTCCAATATCCGGTGCCCCAGACCCTCCTGATCGCGGGGTTGATGAATTATGTCTATGAAAGCGATTATGCCGAACTTGTGATGCTCGACGTGCCGCCTGGCCTGACCCCGGGCACGACGTTGCCAATATCGGTCAAGCTCGACTGGTTGGCTTGCAATCCGCAGGTCTGCGTGCGCGAGACGGCAACGCTCGGGCTCACCCTGACGGTCGGCGATGGGACAATCCTGCCGGGGACGCGCGCGCGCTTCGATCGCTGGCGCATGGCGCTGCCAAAGCCGCTGGCAGCGCCGGCGCATTTCGCCGTCGCCGGCGGGCGATTCCGCCTCGAGGTGCCGTTCCCAGCGGCGGCGCGCGTGGATCGTCCCTATTTTTTCCCGTTGACCGACGGCGTGATCGATTACGCGGCGGCACAGACGGTGGTCCGGCAGGGGGACCGACTGGTGATCGAGACCGCCGCCCGGCCGGGCAGGCCTGCGAAGGTCGAGGGCGTGGTGCGGGTTGGCCCCGCAACCGGGCTGCTGCTGACAGCGACGCCGGGAATGATCGCCGAAATGGCCAAGGCGCCGGAAGGGGGCGCTGCTACCCTGCTGGCGGCTCTTGGCGGCGCGATCCTGGGCGGCCTGCTGCTCAACATCATGCCGTGCGTTTTTCCCATCCTCAGCCTGAAGGCGCTCGCCATGGCGAGCGCTGGAGGGACCGGGCGCGAGGTGCGCGGCGAGGCGCTTGCTTATACTGCAGGCGTCGTGTTCGTCTGCGCCGGGCTGGGCGCTGTTGTCCTCGGATTGCGGGCGGCGGGCGGACTCGCGGGTTGGGCCTTCCAGCTTCAGGATCCGCGCGTCATCGCATGTCTGCTGCTGCTGGTGCTGGCGATCGGACTCAATCTCGCCGGACTGTTTGAACTGCCAGTGTTGTCGGGCGGCGGCGCACGGGCGGGCGCGGGTGGCAGGACCGGTGCCTTCTGGACGGGCGCGCTTGCTGCCTTCGTCGCGACCCCTTGCGCCGGTCCCTTCCTGGGCGTGGCGCTGGGAGCGGCCTTGCTTCTGCCCGCGGCCGAAGGAATGGCGATCTTCGTTGGCCTCGGCTTCGGGCTGGCTTTGCCCTTTCTGCTGCTCGGCTTCGTGCCCGCAGCTCGGCGCTGGCTGCCCCGGCCTGGCGCATGGATGGATACGTTCCGCCACATTCTCGCGGTGCCGATGCTGCTCACCGCCTTGGGGCTCGCCTGGATTCTCGGCAGGCAGGCGGGAGTGAACGGGATGGCGATCGGACTGGCGGCGGCTCTGCTGCTCTCGCTTGGCCTGTGGTGGTCTGGGTGGCGGCAGGCAGCACTGAAAAGCGGGGCCTGGTGGCCTTCACTCGCGGCGTTGCTCGGCGTGGCCGCACTGATCGCGTTCGTGCCGCGCGACGCGGCGGCGTCAGCCGCCACGGCGGAAGCGGGGACGCTCATGTTCGACGAGGCCAGGCTGGCCGAACTGCGGAAGCAGGGTCGGCCGGTCTTTCTCTATTTCACTGCCGACTGGTGCCTGACCTGCAAGGTCAACGAGAAAGTGGCGATCGAACGGAACGAGGTCGCCAAGGCCTTCACCGAAAAGCATGTGGCGGTGATGGTGGGAGACTGGACGCGGGGTGATCCGGCGATCAGCCGCTTCCTTGCCGCGCATGGCCGGTCCGGCGTGCCCTTCTACCTCTTTTATCCGGCAGGCGGAGGCGAGCCCCGCGAACTTCCCCAGATCCTCACGCCCGGGTTGCTCGCGGGGCTCGCCTGAACATATTCCCGCCGATCAGGGGGAGCTGATTCGGTCTTGCGTTAGAGCAGGATGACGTTTGACTGAATCGTCATTGCGAAAAAGGCAAGCCGAAGGCGGTCGCATGTCACCCAATCCAACGGGCGCCGTCTGTTGTTGCCCCTAAAGGCCGGGCAGATACTCATTGGTTGATCGTTCGATAAATTCGCGTGGTGATCTGTAGCCGCGCCCAGCACGGGCTCAATCCAATGAATCTATACCGTTCGTTATGGATTCTTTACGGAACAGATTTCCTTACCCACGCGCGCGTCCCGCCGATCCAGGTTTCCAACACCTTTGTCTCGCGTAACGCCTTCGCATCGACCTGAAACGGATCGCGGTCGAGCAGGATGAAATCGGCGAAGTGGCCGGGCTCAAGGCTGCCAAGCCGGTCTTCCGCACGTGCGGCATAGGCAGCGCCGGTGGTGAAGGCGGCGAATGCCTGGGTTAGGCTGATCTTCTGGTCTGGCAGGAAGCCGCCGGGTGGATCGCCGGTCGCATCCTCGCGCGTCACTGCATCAGCCAGTCCCGGAAAGGGGTTGGGGCTCTCGACCGGATAATCCGAGCCGAAGGCGAGCGGCACATGATTGTCGAGCATGGTCTTCCACGCATAAGCGCCCCTGAGCCGATCGGCCCCCAGTCTTCTGACTGCCATGACATGGTCGGAGGTCGCATGGGTCGGCTGCATCGAGGCGATAATGCCATGGCTGGCAAAACGCGGCAGATCGGCCGGATCCACTATCTGCGCATGTTCGATCCGCCAGCGCCGATCGCCGTCATATGTTGCCGACAATTCCTCGATCGCATCGAGCACCTGGGCATTGGCCGCATCGCCGATCGCATGAACCGCGACCTGAAACCCGTCCATAGTCGCGCGGCTCATCAGATTGCGGAGCTTGGCGTCGTCCAGAAACTGCAGGCCGCGCGTGCTCGCCATGTCGCTATAGGGCCGCTTGAGCCACGCCCCACGCGAACCGAGCGCGCCGTCGGCATAGAGTTTCAGGCCTGCCATCTGGAGCCGTCCGTCATACAGCCATTGGGTCGGCTGCGACCCGGCGATGGTCAGCATCGCGTCGATGCCCGCGGCATAAGCGGTGATGCGCATGCGAAGCCGGCCGCCGTCGCCAAGCCGACGCATCGATTCCCAATCGTCGACGTCGGTCCCCATGTCGCTTGTCGCGGTGACCCCGTTCGCGATCAATATCTCCTGCGCCTTGGCAATCGCGGCGTCGCGCTCGCGCGGCAAGGGCGGCGGAGCGGCCTTTTCCACCAGGCGGCGCGCGGCATCGACGAACAGTCCGGTCGGAACATTCCTCGCATCGCGTTCGATCCGGCCACCGGCGGGATCAGGCGTTCTGGCCGTAATGCCCGCGGCCTTCATCGCCGCGCTGTTGGCGAGAACGGCATGGCCATCGATCCGCTCCAGCAGGACCGGGCGGTCGCGGGTCACCGGGTCAAGATCGGCCGCGGTCGGAAAGCGGCCGAGCTTCCATTTTTCCTGGTTCCACCCACCGCCCCGGATCCACCCCGGCGTGGCATGCCCGGCGGCATAACGTTCGAGCCGTTGCTGTGCCTCGGACAGGCTGTTGGTATCGCTCAGATCGAGGCTGAGCGCCTGGAAACCGAGCGCCGAAATATGGCCGTGCGCGTCGATCAGCCCGGGCAGCACGGTGCGGTGCTGGCCGTCGAGGCGAAAATCCGGCCGCTGGGGACGAACGTCGCCCGCGTGCAGCAGTTTGGCGACCCGGCCATTGCGATCGATCAGCAGCCCGCTGAAATGGTGAAGATTCCCCTGCGCGTCGACCGTATAACCATTGATATTGTCGACGAGGCCCTGCGGCGTCGCCGGGATTTCGGGCACCGGCGATTGCTGTTTGCGGGTGAAGGCGGGTGCGGATGCAAATAGAAGGAATGCGAGCGCGGCAAGGGCACTCGCTTTCACGCGACGAGGTACGATCGCGGCCGCACTCACCGGCCGAGTCTGCGCACGATCGAGGAGGTATCCTGCCTTCCGCCCCCCATCTGCTGCACCTCGGCATAGAATTGATCGACCAGCGCGGCGACGGGCAGGGTCGCGCCGTTGTTGCGCGCCTCTTCCAGCGCGAGACCCAGATCCTTGCGCATCCAATCGACAGCAAAGCCGAAGTCGAACTTGTCCTGCGCCATTGTCGCCCAGCGGTTCTGCATCTGCCAGCTGCCTGCCGCGCCCGCCGATATCGCCTCGAATACCTTGGCGGTGTCGAGCCCCGCCGCCTGGGCGAAGCGCAGCGATTCGGCAACGCTCTGGATCAGCCCCGCGATCGCGATCTGGTTGCACATCTTCGTGGTCTGGCCAGCGCCCGGCTCTCCGACGTGGACGATGCGCGCGGCATAGGCTTTCATCAGCGGCTCGGCGCGCTCGAACGCCATGCGGGTCGCGCCGCACATGATCGACAATGCGCCATTCTCGGCGCCCGCCTGCCCGCCGGAGACCGGCGCATCCACCACGAGCAGGCCGCGATCCTGCCCTTCGGCGGCAAGGCGGCGGGCGATATGCGCGGAAACCGTGGTGTGATCAACGAACAGCGCGCCCGTTCTCATGGCTGAGAACGCGCCGTCGGGACCAAGCGTCACCTCCTCAAGGTCCTGGTCCGCGCCGACACAGGCGAAGACGGCATCTGCTTCGCGCGCCGCCAGCGCCGGCGTGGCCGCGCTGCTTCCGCCATATTTTTCCGTCCAGAGCGCAGCCCTGGCGGGTGAACGGTTATAGATGGTGACATCGTGGCCGGCGGTGGCGAGATGTCCCGCTATCGGGGCGCCCATCACGCCCAGTCCGATGAAGCTTACCTTTGCCATCCCCCGCCCTTAAGACGGCGCGCGCGGGCATGCCAGCGCGCGGGGTTCAAAAAGCGGCATTATGCGCCTAGGGCCGGACTCTATGGCCACGCTCAGCAAACCCCCCGCAGCCGATGCGCTGCCCGTATCGCTCGACGACGTCCGCGCAGCGCACAAGCGGATAGCGGGTTCGATCGTGCGGACTCCGACGCTGCTCAGCCGCACACTGGGTCAGCTGACCGGCGCCACGGTCTATCTGAAGTTCGAAAACCTGCAGTTCACCGCGGCCTACAAGGAGCGCGGCGCGTTGAACAAATTGCTCCAGCTCGACGAGGGCGCGCGCAGCCGGGGTGTGATCGCCGCATCGGCGGGCAATCATGCACAGGGGCTGGCCTATCATGGCGCCCGCCTCGGCATTCCGGTCACGATCGTCATGCCGCGGCACACGCCGAACGTGAAGGTGCTGCAGACCGAGGGCCATGGCGCAACCGTGATCCTGCATGGCGAGCAGGTCGATGACGCGCTCGCTCATGCGCGCGAACTTGCGGCCGAACGCGGGCTGACGATCGTTCATCCGTTCAACGACGTGCAGGTGATCGCCGGCCAGGGCACGGTCGCGCTGGAAATGCTCGAGGACGCGCCCGCAATCGACACGCTGGTCGTGCCGATCGGCGGCGGCGGGCTGATCTCCGGCTGCGCGACGGTTGCCCGCGCGCACGGAAATGTCGGCGTGATCGGGGTCGAGGCCGAACTCTACCCATCGATGTACAACCGGATCAAGGGGACCAGCCTTCCCTGCCGCGGGGACACGCTGGCCGAGGGTATCGCGGTAAAAGAGCCCGGATCGATCACCGCCGAATTCGTCGCGAGCCTGGTCGACGACGTGATGCTCGTCTCGGAACGCGATCTCGAACAGGCGGTGTCCCTGCTTCTCCAGATCGAAAAGACGGTCGTCGAGGGCGCGGGTGCGGCCGGGCTGGCCGCCCTCCTCGGCGATCCGGGGCGCTTCGCCGGCAAGACGATCGGCATCATATTGTGCGGCGGCAATATCGACACGCGCCTGCTTGCCAACGTCCTGCTGCGCGACCTTGCGCGTTCGGGGCGCCTCGCGCGGCTGCGGATCAAGCTTCAGGATCGTCCGGGTGCGCTCTACAACGTCGCGCGAATCTTCGATCAGGAACAGGTCAATATCATCGAAGTCTATCACCAACGCGTATTCTCGACGCTGCCGGCGAAGGGACTGATCACCGATATTGAATGCGAAACCCGCGACGCCGCCCATCTTGCCCGCCTGATGGCGGCACTCGAAGAAGAGGGTTATGAAGCGAGTCCGGTGGAACTGGCCTGACAGCCGTAATGACTATGCGGCGAGTTGAGCCGTACCTTAACCATCAAAGGTGGTGAATCGCCTTTTCATCGCATCCAGGTGTCGGCATAGTAGTTGAACCGGGGCATAGGGGCAGAGGGCGTCCACGCAGTGAGTGCGCAGTTCAAATTCCCGAGGTTCTTCGTGACCTCACCTGCGCCATGCCCCTATTTGCCGGGGCGGACGGAGCGCAAGGTCTTCACTGAGCTGTCGGGAAGCCATGCCGCCGAGCTCAACGAGGCCCTCGGGCGGATTGGTTTCCGCCGCAGCCAGGGCGTCGCCTATCGGCCGAGCTGTACCGATTGCCAGGCCTGCGTTTCGGTGCGCGTCGTCACCAGCGAGTTCAACGCCAACGCCACCCAGCGCAGGCTGCTGCGCCGTCATGCTGATCTGGTCGTCAACGCCTGCGCGCCCTGGACGACCGAGGAGCAGTTCGCGCTGCTGCGGCGCTATCTCGCGGCGCGCCATCCCGGTGGCGGCATGGCCGAGATGGACGAGCTGGATTTCGCCGACATGGTCGAGCAGACGCCGGTGACCACCTCGCTCGTCGAATATCGTGAACCGTCGAAGGATGGCCGGCCCGGCCGGCTCGTCGGCGCGTGTCTGACCGATCAGCAATCCGACGGATTGTCGATGGTATACAGCTTCTTCGATCCGACGCTCGAGAATCGGCCCGGTCTGGGCACTTTCATCATTCTCGATCATATCCATCGCGCACGCGCGGCGCGCCTGCCATTCGTCTATCTTGGCTATTGGGTAAAAGGCTCGGCCAGGATGCAATATAAGATACGCTTCCAGCCGATCGAGCGGCTCGGCCCCAATGGCTGGCGCCGGTTCGACGCCGCCGAGGTCGAACCCGAGCTTCCCCCCGCCACCGGCGGCCTGAAGTTCCCCAGGCTTTAGGGACGGTTCCATTTAAGTTGAACCGTTCGCCCCGAGCGAAGTCGGGGCCTGTCCTGAGCAACGCCGCAGGCGGCGTCGAAGGGGATATGGCCGAGCGTAGCCGAGGCTACTCGACTGTGGCTACTTGCTGCAGTTTATCCCGAGCGCCTGCCTTGCAGGCAGCCGAGGGGCTCGACACGAACGGCGTTTCAACCCTTCTGAAAACGACTCCAGCGCGGCGCGGTTTCTGCTCGTTATCGTCGGAAACGCAGTCGTGATGCGCGTCGGCGTTGGTGGCGCCGGAAGGGAGGATGGCGCCCACGATCATGCGGCGCTTCAATATGTCTGCGATTGCTGTAGGTTGGTCGGTAATAGCGATCCCGGTACGGACCGCTTGAAGACAGAGAGACGAGGGTGGGTTGGCGAGGAAGATCAAGGATAATGGACGCAACCTGACCTTCGGAATGCTCGAGGACCTGGGGAGCGCGATCGTCACCGGCCATTTCGCCGACAAACGCTTCCCGACCGAGGACGAGCTCACCGCGCAATATAAGGTGAGCCGCACGGTCACCCGCGAGGCGGTCAAGATGTTGACCGCCAAGGGCCTGCTGAAGGCCCGCCCGCGCGCGGGCACGACGATTCAGCCGCCATCGGACTGGAGCGTGTTCGATCCCGACGTGCTGCGCTGGCTGCTCGATCGCGAATTCTCGCTCGATCTTCTGCGCCATTTCAACGAGCTGCGCACCGCGATCGAGCCGCAGGCGGCCGCGCTTGCCGCGCGCGCGGCTTCGGAGGAGGCGCTGGAAGCGATCGAATCCGGGCTCCAGCGGATGAGCGCTGCCGAGGAGGGAGACGGAGATCCGCTGGAAGCCGACATAGCCTTCCACATTGCCGTGCTGGAGGCATCGGCCAACCCTTTCTTCCTCCAGTTTCGCGACGTGGTCGCGACCGCGCTCAGGGCATCGATCCGGTTCACCAACCGTTTCAAGGGCCGCACGGCGGACGTCGCCGCGCATCGGGCGGCGCTGACCGCCATTCGGGCAGGCGATGGCGAACAGGCACGAATGGCGATGGCCGCGATCATCGGCGAGGTGATGGATTTCATCACCGTCGCCACCAAGAAAGACTGAGCAACCCCGGCGAGCAGCCCGCGCCTTATCGCTTCCCGGCGCGACCCGCGCCGGCGATCCTTGGGGCCGAAAAACGCAGCACGATCACGTTATGATAGGTCTGGCCCGGATCGAGCCGGACCGACCCGAATGTCGGCTGGTTGGGCGTATCCGGAAACATCTGCGGCTCGAGCACAATCGCATCGCCCTGGCGGTAGAGTTTGCCTGACTTGCCGACCGTGGTCGCATCGAGGAAATTGCCCGAATAGAATTGCAGCCCCGGCTGGTTCGACAGCATTTCCATCACACGGCCGCTTATCGGCTCCTCCACGCGCGCGAGCAGGCGCGGTCTGGCGGCGATCGTCCGGTCGATCAGCCAGTTATGATCATAGCCCTTGCCGAATATGATCTGCTGGTCGGCATCGCGCACGCGCGCGCCGATCGCGGTCGGCTTGCGGAAGTCGAAAACCGTGCCGGCCACGGCTCGTATCTCTCCGGTCGGGATCGCGCCCACGTCGGTCGGCGTATAATGATCGGCCGGGATGGTGAGCAGATGCCCCATCGCCCCGCGCGCCGCGCCCTCGCCGGCCAGGTTCCAATAGGCATGGTTGGACAGGTTGACGACGGTCGGCTTGTCGGTCGTGGCGGTGTAATCGATCGTGAGCACGTTGCTTTCGTCGAGCGAATAGGTGGCGACAGCGGTCAGCGTGCCGGGATAGCCCTCGTCGCCGTCGGGGCTGACATAGCGCAGCGTCACGCTGGCCGACGGGCCGCGCTTTACCGAGACGACCTCCCAGACGACCTTGTCGAAGCCCTTGCTGCCGCCGTGGAGCGAGTTGACGCCGTTATTGACCGGGGTCTGATAGCTTTTGCCGTCGAGCGTGAAACGGCCGCGCGCGATGCGGTTGGCGACGCGCCCGACGGTCGCGCCGAAAAATTGCGGCTGGACGAGATAGCCTTCGATCGCGCCCGGCCCCACGATCACGTCGTCGAAATGGCCTTTCCGGTCGGCCAGCATGAGCGATTGGATCGAGGCGCCATAGCTGATGATTCGTGCCTTGGTCCCGGCGGCGTTGCTCAGCGTTATCGCCTCGATGGCCTGTCCGTCGACCTTGCCGAACGAGGCGCGTGAAATTTCCGCGGCCGAACCCGTGCCCGCGGCGCTGGCGGCCACCAGCAGCGCCATAGCGATTCTCCAGTTGCGCATCCGCTCTCCATTTCGACCGCCGTGCGGCTCTCGCAAGTCCAGGCAATTCATGTCCCGGGCCGGATTGCCCCAGACGATAGTGGCCTCGGCGCATTTGTAGCGATAATGATTAGTCAGACAATATAGGAGATGAGGCCGATGACAGCGCTCGCGGCGTTTCAGCAAAAGCTGGCCGCCTGCCCGATCGTGGCGATTTTACGGGGGGTCGGGCCGCACGAGGTTGCGGCGATCGGCGATGCGCTCGTCGCCAGCGGCATCTCGATCATCGAAGTGCCGCTCAATTCGCCCGATCCGCTCCGCAGTATCGAGCTCCTGGCGAAGCATCTCGGCGACGCTGCGCTGGTCGGCGCCGGGACGGTGCTGACGGTCGCGCAGGTCGGTCAGGTCGCCAATGCGGGCGGGCGCCTTGTCGTCTCGCCGTCAACCGACGCGGAGGTGATCGCCGCCAGCGCGGCCGCGGGGCTCGTTTCCGCACCCGGATATTTCACGCCGAGCGAAGCTTTTCTGGCGCTCAAGGCGGGTGCGCACGCGCTGAAACTGTTCCCGGCCGAAGCCGCTTCGCCGGCGGTCGTGCGCGCGCAGCGTGCGGTGTTGCCCCGCGACATCCCGCTGCTGATCGTGGGCGGGGTCAAGGCGGACGCGATCAAGCCGTGGCTTGACGCCGGGGCGGACGGATTCGGGCTCGGGTCCGCACTTTATCGGCCGGGGCAGAGTGCGAACGACGTGCGCGCGCAGGCGGACCGGTTCGTGGCCGCACTGGAGGGCCTTTCCAATGACTGAAATCCGCATCGGGATCATCGGCTTCGGTAAGATTGCCCGAGACCAGCATGTCCCGTCGATCGCCGGTCAGCCTGGCCTTCGTTTCGCGGCCGCCGTCGCGCCGCACGGGGCGCCTGGCCTCGCGGTGCCGGTGTTCGCCGACTTTCCGTCACTTTTGCGCGAAATCGAACTTGATGCCGTGGCGATCTGCACCCCGCCGGGGCCGCGTTATGCGATCGCGCATGCCTGCCTGGCGGCGGGCCTGCACGTCCTGTTGGAAAAGCCGCCCTGCGCGACCGTCGGCGAGATTGCCGATCTGGCGATTCTCGCCGCCCGCCAGAAGCGCACCTTGTTCACCACATGGCATTCGCAATTCAACGACACGGTCGTGCGTGCGGCCGAGGTGACGCGGGCCGAAGGCATCGCCTCGCTCGACATCCAATGGCTCGAGGATGTCGAAAAATGGCACCCCGGGCAGCAATGGATCTGGCAACCGGGTGGTTTCGGCGTGTTCGATCCGGGCATAAATGCCTTGTCGATCGCGACGACCTTATGCCCCCGGCCGCTGCTGGTCCGAAGCGCGGAGCTGGTGATGCACGAAGGCGGGCAGCAGCCCATCGCGGCGACGCTCGCCATGGCGACGGGCAGCGTCGAAACGGGGATCACCGCCAGGTTCGATTGGCGGCACAAGGGCGACGAACAATGGGATATCGCGGTCGTTACCGGTCACGGAACCCATCTCAAGCTGTCGCAGGGTGGGGCGGTCCTCAGCATCGACGGCGGGCCGGAAGAGCGGAGCCATGGCGGCGAATATCCGGCCATCTACCGGCGCTTCGCCGCGCTGGTCGGGACCGGCCAAAGCGATGTTGATGTCGAGCCGCTGCGCGCGGTTGCCGATGCGCTGCTCGTCGCAAGGCGACACCGCCCGGGGTAAGCGCTGTGCTCAGGGCACGGCTGTCCTGGGCATGAGGCTGTTGGCGTCGCCAATGTTCGCGCCGGCCGGAAGCTCGGCCCAAGCGCCAAAAATAGAAAAACCCCGGAAGCGAACTAAAGGATTTAACCGCTAAGGTTCGTTAGGCCGGGGA
>DATMIP010000260.1:0-4073 GCA_035554515.1 Sphingomonas sp.
ATCGACCAGGTCCTTGATATGGTTGGCCGCCTCGTCAACTTCGAGCAGGCGCATGTCGTCGCCGCCGGTGATCGAGACGATGACGCCCTTCGCGCCCTTCATCGACACACCGCCGAGCAAAGGATTGGCGATCGCCTTTTCGGCCGCCTCGATCGCGCGATTGTCGCCCGAGGCCTCTCCCGTGCCCATCATCGCCTTGCCCATCTCGCTCATCACCGAGCGGACGTCGGCGAAATCGAGATTGATCAGGCCGGGCATGACCATCAGGTCGGTGATGCCGCGCACGCCCTGCTGGAGGACCTCGTCGGCCATCATGAACGCTTCCTTGAAGGTCGTGTTCGGGTTGGCGATCAGAAACAGATTCTGGTTCGGGATCACGATCAGCGTGTCGACATGCTTCTGCAGCTCGGCGATGCCGGCATCGGCCGAACGCATGCGGCGCGAGCCTTCGAAGCTGAACGGCTTGGTGACGACGCCGACGGTGAGAATGCCCTTTTCGCGCGCGGCCTTGGCGATCACCGGCGCGGCGCCGGTGCCGGTGCCGCCGCCCATGCCGGCGGCGATGAAGCACATATGCGCGCCCTCAAGCGCCTTTTCGACCTGCTCCATCGTCTCTTCGGCGGCGGCGCGGCCGATTTCGGGACGAGAGCCGGCGCCCAGACCCTGCGTGATCTTCATGCCGAGCTGGATGCGGCTTTCGGCCGGCGAGGCGTTGAGCGCCTGCGCATCGGTATTGGCGACGATGAAATCGACGCCCTGGACATCGGACGCGATCATGTTGGCGATCGCATTGCCACCTGCGCCGCCGACCCCGATCACGCTGATGCGGGGCTTCAGTTCGTCGACCTCGGGCCGGAGAAATTCGATCGCCATTTCAGTCTCCATTCACGAACGGAACGCCGCATTCACCCAAAGTGCCTCAAGTGATTCGCGTGCGCGAGTGCTTTTTAAGGTTAACGCCATCTTTTCCTGTTGATCGTTTTCCGGAACGGCCCGCATCAGTAGCTGCTCCGCACGGCTGCGATCAGCCGCTGGACCATTCCCGAGGGCGACATGCGCGTGATCGACTGCGCATGTGCGACCTGGCGCAGGTCGATCGGATCCGACGCCGCATAGAGAATGAGGCCCGTAAGCGTCGCGAAGCTCATTCCCGAATGCGCCTCCGGCATGCCGATCAGCCCACGCGGACGGCCGACACGCACGGCGCGTCCAAGCACGCTCTGGGCATAATCGGCAATGCCTTTCAGTTCACCGCCACCGCCGGTCAGCACGAGCCGCCGGGCGATCGGCCCGGTAAAGCCGAGCGTCTTCAACGCTTCCTCGATCGCCGCGAACCAATGTTCGAGCCGCACGCGGATCACCGAGATCAATTGTGCGCGGCTGATGCGCAGCGGCTCGGCGCCGTCGGGACCTCCGGCTACCTCGATCATCTCATGATTGTCGCGCGGACTCGTCTGCGCCGAGCCGTGGAAGCATTTGAGCCGTTCGGCCTGCGCGCGGCGCATGCCGAAGGTCGACGCGATATCATCGGTGATCGCCCCTGCGCCGATCGGCAGCGAGGCGAGCCCGACAAGGAGCCCACCAGCAAACAGCGAAACATTGGTCACGCCCGCCCCTAGCTCGACCAGCGCGACACCCAGCTCGCGCTCCTCTTCCGAAAGGCAGGACATGGCGGTCGCGATCGGCGAGGCGACGATCGATTTGACGGCAAGATGCGCCGATCGGACGCAAAGATCGAGATTGCGGACCGGCGACGGATCGGCCGATACGACGTGGATGTCGACGCCGAGTTTTTCGGCATGAAGGCCAAGCGGCTGGCGCACGCCGTTCAGCCCGTCGAGCGTGTAGAGCGCGGGCTGGGCGTGGAGCACCATCCGTCCGGCGGGATCGATCGAATTGCGGCCGGCATTGAGCAGTTCGTCGATATCGCGCTGCTCGATGCGCTGGCCGCCGAGCGCGACCTCGACCGAGGCGACATCACTGTAGAGGCCGCCTGCCGAAAAGCTGACCCACACTTCCTCGATATTGGTGCGCGCGATCCGTTCGGCCTGCTCGACCGCCTCGCGCACCGCATGTTCGGTCCGCTCCATATCGGCGATGAAGCCATGTTTCACGCCGCGGCTCTCGCGCTGGCCTGTGCCGAGCACCTGCAGCCCGCCTTCCGCCGGCTGCGCGATCAGCGCGGCGACCTTGGACGATCCGATATCGACCGCGGTGATCAATCCTTCGGGACGGGGCTGTGCCATTTACGCCTGCGTCGCCGCGGGTGGGGGCGGGTCGGCGATCTTGGTTCCCGGATCGCGCGTCGTCCGGATCACCATCTGCTTGGGATCGCGCATGTCGATGCGGACATATCCCTGACCGAGCAGACGCGCTTCCTGATCCTTCTTGACGAAGATGGCGAGCGCGCGCTGCGCCTCGGCTTCGCCTTCGGGGAGCGACAGCGTCTCGCCCGACTGGAAACGGATATCCCATCGACGCTGGCCGATCCACGTCGCACCCTCGATCAATTGCTTGAGCGGCGCCTGGCTGGCAATCAGGGCGCGGAGCGCGCCGATATGCGCCTCCACCCCGTCACCGATCACGAGCGGAAGCTGGACCGGCATCGTGCGGGCATCGACCGGGGCGAGGATATGCCCCGCTGCATCGATCAACGATAATTGCTGGTTGCGCTGGAGCACCGCGGCCGGCACGCGCTCGACCAGATCGATCGCCAGCGTATTGGGCAGGCGGCGCGAGACCCGCGCATCCTCGATCCAGCCCAGCTGAAGCAGTTGCCGGCGCAGTTCGTCGAGATCGACCAGCGGCATGTCCTGGCCGCGCTCTTCCGACGCGATCCGATAGACGACGTCGCGATCGACCTGGCGGACCCCGGTCAGCTGGATGTTCCGGACGACGAAGCCCATCCGCCCGAGCGCGTGGGCGGTGGCCATGCCGGCCATGTTCGGCACGTCCATCACGATCAGCCCGCCGATCACCGTGGCCGTGACGATCAGCCCAAGGGTCCAGTTGCGCACGCTCCTGACCACCCCGGCAGGAAGCGCGATGCGCGGCAATGCGCGGTCATTCGTCTTTGCGGGAGGACGGCGGCGTGTGGCCTGGGTGGTGCGCGCCGGCGCACCGCGGCCGCCGCGGATCGTCACGCGAGCGGGCGCGCGGCTCATGCCAGAGCCTCGTCAAGGATCGCCTGGACCAGCGCCTCATAGGTCATGCCGGCCAGCTTCGCCTGTTCGGGCACCAGGCTCAAGGGGGTCATGCCCGGCTGGGTATTTATCTCGAGCAGAAAGAGGCCGGCCAGGCCCTGTTCGTCGTCCCAGCGGAAGTCCGATCGCGACGTGCCCTTGCAGCCGAGCAGCCGGTGCGCGTCGAGCGCCATCGTCATGCAGGCATCGGCGATATCCGGGGGGATTAGCGCGGGGCAGACGTGCAGGGTCATCCCGTCGGTATATTTGGCGTCATAATCGTAGAAGCCGCTCTTCGGCTGCAGTTCGGTCACGCCGAGCGCGCGATTGCCGACAACGGCCGTGGTCAGTTCGCGCCCCCTGATGAAGGGTTCGGCCAGCAATTCATCGAAATGCCCCCAGGGGCCCTCCACATCGCGCCCGATCGGGTTGCCGTAATTGCCCGCGTCGGTAACGATCGCGACGCCGACCGACGATCCTTCATTGACGGGCTTGAGCACATAAGGCCGCGCCATCGGATCGCCCGCGAACAGGCTTTCCGAACGCACCATCTGCCCGGCCGGCATGCGGATTCCGTGCGGCACGAGCTCGTTCTTGGTGAGCTGCTTGTCGATCGCGATGACCGAGGTGGCGAGCCCGGAATGCGTATATCGTATCCCCATCAAGTCGAGCATGCCCTGGATCGTGCCATCCTCGCCCGGCGTACCATGAAGCGCGTTGAACACGACATCGGGCTTCGCCTCGTGCAGCCGCAAGGCCACGTCGCGGTCCATGTCGATCCGCGTGACGCGATGGCCCAGGCTCTCGCATGCCTTGGCGACGCCCTCGCCGGAAACGAGGCTCACCGCGCGCTCGGCCGACCAGCCGCCCATCAATACCGCGACATGGAGG
>DATMIP010000261.1:0-7012 GCA_035554515.1 Sphingomonas sp.
AAGAGGTCGTGGACATAGTCTCGGCCTGGTTGGCGGCGCGCGGGCTGCCGGTCGAACTGGTGGTCGCGGACGCGGACGTTTCCAATGTGGTGAGCGATGTCACGGGTGTTCGTCCCGGGCGCCATGTCGTTTTCAATGCCCATATGGACACGATGCCTGAGGGCGACACGCGCCTCTGGACCGTGCCGCCGTTCGCACTGACGCGGCGAGATGGCCGGGTTTATGGCCTCGGCATGGGGAATATGAAAGGCGCGCTCGCCGCGATGTGCGTCGCGACGGCGGCGATCAATCGGCGGCGTGATCGCCTGGCGGGCAAACTCAGCCTCACCGCAGTCTCCGACGAGGTCATGTTCGGGGATCGCGGCACGGTATTACTGCTGGACCGACGGCCGGATCTACGCGGTGATTTTCTGATCAGCGGCGAAGGTCCCGGCTATATGGGGCTGGCCGTGGCGGAGAAGGGACTGCTGTGGCTGGATGTGGAGGCGCATGGCGAGAGCGGTCATTCGTCACGCGCCCGCGAGGGCGTAACCGCCCCGATCATGCTTGCTCGCTTCCTGGCCGAAGTAGACCGGCTGAACGGGTTTCGCTGCGAAGTTCCTGCCGATCTTCTCGAGGTTGACGGCGGCGAAGGTGATGTTGGCCTGCGTCTGTCGATCAATGTCGGGTCTCTGGAGGCGGGTGGCGTTCGCAGCCAGATCGCGCCGACGGCAAGCGCGCAATTGGATGTGCGTTTGCCGCCGGGCATAGACGTCGAGGAAGTGGAAGCGCTGATTTGCGCCCGCATCCCGCCCGGCGCGACCATCACGGTGCGCAGGATCAAGGCGTGGAACGCTAACTGGACCGGGATCGGGACGCCTCTCGCGCGCGCACTGGCCGAGGCGGCGGAGATTGTACGCGGTACGGCGGCCGTTCCGGTCGTGCGCTTGCCGGGCAGCGACGCACGGCGGTGGCGCGATCTTGGTGTCCCGGCGCTGTGTTACGGACCGCAGCCGACGCTATCGGCGGGCATCGACGACCACACGCTGGAGCGGGATCTGATCGATTGCGCGCGCATCTATGCCCGAACCGCGTTGCGTCTAATGGAGTCCCAGGGTTCGCGAAACGCAACGCCCGAGAGCGTTGCAAATGACGAAGTGTGATGGATAATCCGTTGCAGATTTCTCTACTCGGGAAATCGCGACCGGAGACCCCGATCATGCGAAACATGCGCGTGTGGAAATATATCGACGAGGTGGCGCGTGCCGGATCGGTGCGTCAGGCCGCCGAACGGGTCAATATAACACCGTCCGCCCTGCTGCGACGATTGCAGGATGTGGAGCATGATCTTGGTTGTGCGATCTTCGAACGTCATTCCTCGGGCATGAAGCTTACGGCGGCGGGCGAACTGCTGATGCGCTGGATACGGAACCAAAATGCGGACCTCGCGCGTATCCGGTCGCAGATCGGCGAACTTTCAGGCTTGCAGCTTGGCGAGGTATCGGTCGCGTGCAGCCAGGCGGCCCAGTATTTTCTGGCCCATCAAATCAGCCTGTTCCGGAAGAATTACCCCAAGCTGCGCTTCGTCGTCTCGGTGTGCGATCACCGGACCGCGTTGCAGGAACTCCGTGATTTCGAGTGCGATCTGGTGCTGATGTTCCGGCCGTTCGAAACATCCGAACTGCGCACGCTGCATGCAGTCGAACAACCAATGATGGCGGTGATGGCTTCAGACCATCCACTGGCAAGCAAGACAAAGGTTCAGCTCAGCGATTGCGGCCTTTACGACCTGGCAATGTCTGATCCGTCGCTGGGCGGCCGCGAGCCCCTGGAGCATTTGCTGATTGCGCGCACCGGTCGCGCCAACGTGGTTGTCGAGCTGAATTCCTTCGCCATGATTCCCAGCATCGTCATCGGCACGCAGGTGATCGCCTTCCAGCTCGAGATCGGCACATCGGAATGGCAGAATGATCCCCGGCTGGCGGTACGGCCGATCTCCGATGCCGAAGCGGTGCATTCGCAGGTGATCCTTGGCCAATTGAAAGGACGCGCCCTGCCGACGGGATCGGCCAAATTCATCGAGCATATGCGCGGCGCGCTCGGCACCAGGGCGATGGACGCGGCCGCCTAGCCGGTCATGGGCCCTGCCGGGTGACATGTTCGAGCAGCGCCGCGTTGAACTCCTCGGGCGCTTCGACCGCGGAGAGATGGCCGGCTTTGAGCATGATCAGCCGGGCGCCGGGAATGCCGCGCGCAAGATGTTCGCTGTCAGAGGGAGGAGTGGCCACGTCACCAGTCCCGCACAGGACGATGGTCGGCGTGCGGATACGGGCCAGATCGGCCCGAAAGTCGCAATCGCGCAGGACGGCGCAGCATCCGGCGAAGCCCTGATCCGGCGTGTCGACCAGAATCTGCCGAAACCGCGCGACCTCTTCGGGATCGCGCTTGCGGAAAGCCTCGGAGAAAAAGCGGGTCATCGACATGTCGGCGATCGACCCGGTGCCTCCAACCGCCACATCGTCAATGCGCGCCTGCCACCGTTCGACCGTCCCAAGGCGTGCGGCCGTATCACAAAGTGTCAGGCTTGCCAGCCGATCCGGCGCATTCAGCGCCATCCATTGGCCTACCGTTCCGCCGAGCGAAAGGCCGCACATATGGGCTCGCTCGACGCCCAGGGCATCGAGGATCGCGATCGCGTCCTGGCCGAGCTGCTCGACCCGATAATCTCCGTCAGGAGCATCCGAGCCGCCGTGCCCCCGCATATCATAACGGATGATCCGATAATGCCCGCCGATCGCCTCAATCTGCCGGTCCCAAAGTGTCAAATCGCACCCGACGGAATGTGCGAACAGGATGACGGGAGCGTCGGCGCGGCCTTCCACCCGAACATTCAGGCGCGAGCAATCTGTTGAAAGAAATTCGGCCATGCGGCGATGATCCCCGGTCGCGGCGGCGACTATCTCGGCCCGCGGGCAGGCCTTCGGTGACGCGACAGGGCGCGGCAAGCGCTGTTTAGGAAACACCTCATCCGGACCTCCGCAACGGCCTGTGTCGCTACGAGCAATGGCCCATGCGGCCGATCTGCCCCATCCTGCGATAATCGGAACGATCTTTGGCCGGAGTGGGCGGGATGAAGGCGGAGCTGAACGCGCTTGTGACCCAGGCAGACCGGGGAACACCATGCGGCACCCTGCTGCGCCGCTATTGGCAGCCGGTCGCGCTGACGGCCGAACTTGACAGCGCTCGGCGCGTCAGGCCGGTCCGGCTACTGGGTCAGGACCTAGTGCTATTCCGTGACGAGAGGGGCAGGCTGGGACTGGTCGACCGGGCTTGCCCGCATCGCGGCGCGGACCTTGCCTATGGGCGCCTCGAAGACGGTGGTCTGCGATGCCTCTTTCATGGCTGGCTGTTCGATGTCGCCGGCAAATGCCTCGAGACGCCGGCCGAGCCGCATGGCTCCCGCCTTTGCGACAGGGTTGCGGTCCGCTCCTATCCAATATGCGAGCGCGGTGGAGTGATCTTCGGGTTTCTTGGCGACGGCGCGCCATCAGCGCTGCCCGCGCTCGATTGCTTCATGGCCCCCGACAGCCATGTCTTCGCCTTCAAGGGGCTCATGGAGTGCAATTGGCTGCAGGCTCTGGAAGTCGGCATCGACCCGGCGCACGCGTCCTTCCTCCATCGCTTCTTCGAGGATGATGATACAAGCGAGAGCTATGGACGGCAGTTTCGTGCCGAGTCCGCGAACAGCGACATGCCGATGACGCGGGTGTTACGCGAGTTCCCCCAGCCGGACATCAGGGTCGAGAAATCGACGACGGGACTGAAACTCACGGCGTTGAGGCGGATCAGCGACAGTTCGATGCATGTGCGCGTCACCAATCTGTTGTTCCCCCAGGCCTTCGTGATTCCGATGTCGGCCACGATGACGATCACTCAATGGCACGTGCCGATCGACGACGAAAATTGCTATTGGTATGCGATCTTCACGAGCTTCGCTGACCCGGTGGACAAGGCGCAGATGCGGGCGCAGCGCGAACAGCTCTACACCCTTCCTGATTATCGTCCCCGCGTTGGCCGTCACAATGACTATGGCTATGACTGGGAGGAACAGCAGTTCCGAACGTACACCGGCATGGGCGAGGACATCAATGTCCACGACCAATGGGCGGTGGAATCGCAGGGTCGGATACAGGATCGGACCCAAGAGCATCTCGGTACGACGGATAAGGGCATCATTGCCTATCGCATGATGCTGTTGGCCGAAATCGCGAAGGCAACCGCGGGTAAACGGGTCTTCCTCGAAATAGACGAAAATGAGGCTTCGGAAATTCGTGGCCCGGCGACCATCGATGGCGTTGGTCCGAGCGAGGACTGGGAAGATTATTGGGCGGTCGCCGTGCGCGAACGCGCCGAGCGGGCGAGCTGGGCTCCGGTCGCCATGGAAGTCGAATGAATTTCATCGAGCGGCATGGCTGTTGGTCCGCTGAGCAAAAGGACCAGGCCGCCGAAGTCCTCGAACGCGTAGCGCGGGACGAAATCGACCTCGTCCGCTTCTCCTTTCCGGACCTGCACGGCATATTGCGCGGGAAGGCGCTTACCGCGCCGGCTGTGCCTGCGGCGCTGCGCGACGGGGTATCGATCACCTCGACGCTGCTACTGAAGGACAGTTCACACCATACGGTAGCGCCGATCTTCAGCGCCGGTGCCGGCCTCGGCAGCCCGCGCTTCGAGGGGGGTGGGGACGTCGTGATGGTGCCCGATCCGGCGACCTTTCGCTGCCTGCCCTGGGCTCGGGGATCGGCATGGATGATGTGCGATCTTCATTATACGGACGGAAGCCCCGTTCCACATGCTACCCGCAACGTCGCACGCAACGCGCTGACCGCGCTGGCCACGCACAAGCGGGCGATGATGTGCGGCCTGGAGGTCGAATTCCACCTCTTTCGACGGATCGAGCCCCATCTCGCGATCGACGATGGCGGGCAGCCCGGTGCACCACCCGAGGTCGGCTTGCTTCATCAGGGCTATAATTATCTTACCGACAATAGTTTCGACCAGCTTTCGCCGATCGTCGATATTCTGCGCCGCGAGGTCATGGCGCTGGGGCTGCCTCTGATATCGACCGAGCTCGAATTCGGCCCGAGCCAATGTGAGTTCGTGTTCAAGGCCTCGCCGGCTCTCGCGGCGGCGGACGACATGATCCTTTTTCGGACCGCGGTAAAACAGGTGAGCGCGCGCCATGGCTATCACGCGACCTTCATGTGCCGGCCCGCCTTCGCCAATGCCATGTCGAGCGGCTGGCACCTCCATCAGTCGCTTGCCGATGATCAGGGCCGTAACACATTTGCCGGCGACGCGGGGACAGGGCTATCCGGCGAGGGGCTGACATATCTTGCCGGCCTGCTGGATCACGCCTCGGCCTTTTCGGCATTCGGCGCGCCGACCATCAACGCCTACAAACGGTATCGTCCGAATTCGCTCGCACCGGACCGGATCGCCTGGGGCCGGGACAATCGCGGTGCGATGCTGCGCGTCATTGACGGGCTATCGCCGTCGGCAACCCGCATCGAGAATCGCTCGGGCGAGCCGGCGGCCAACCCCTATCTCTATATTGCCGGGCAGGCGATTGCCGGCCTCTCGGGAATCGAGGCGGCCAGGCAACCGCCGCCGCCGGTCGAAACGCCATATGCCGGCGATCTGACCTTGTTGCCGCGTTCGCTTGAGGAGGCCTTGGTCGCACTCGACCGAAGCGCGCTGGCGCGCACGCGGATGGGAGACGAATTCGTGGATTATTTCCTGATGGTGAAACGGCACGAGATCGAACGATTCCGGTCCGCGGTGACCGACTGGGAGCACCGCGAATATTTCGGCGCATTTTGATCGTTTCGCACAGGAGTTCGGCATGGCTGCAGGCCCGGCGATCGTCCGCTCTCGCCCTTCGACCGACATGGACCCCTTCTCGCCGGAATTCCGTGCAGACCCCTTCGCCCATTATGCGCGTTTGCGGGAATTGGGACCGCTCGTATGGCTCGAAAAATTCGAGATATGGTCGGTTCAGCATCACGCCCAGGTGCGTGCCGTCCTTTCGGACTGGGAGAGGTTCGGCAGCCGCGGCGGCAGTGGGATCGCGAATCATTTCGAGGAGGAGCCGTGGCGCCGCCCGAGCCTGATCCTCGAAACTGATCCGCCGGAGCATGTGCGTGCGCGGCGAATCCTGTCGCGTGTGCTGTCCGCGCCGGCTTTGGAGGCGATGCGTCCGCAGTTCGAAAAGGTTGCGGCCAGTCTAATCGACGCCGCGCTCGACAAAGGCGAAATCGAGGCGGTGGAGGATCTGGTTCGGCCGTTTCCGCTCACCGTATTTCCAGATGCGGTCGGCATGCCGCCGCTGGATCGGGACATGATGCTGAAATATGGCAACATCGTTTTCGGCGCCATGGGACCGGTAACGGACTGGTATCGCGAGCTCATGCGCGATGCCGACGAGGTTGGTGCCTGGATCGATGCGCATTGCGATCGCAGCGCGCTGACTTCCGACGGACTGGGCGCGGCCATCTTTGCGTCCGCCGATGCCGGAGAGGTGACCGAGGACGAGGCACGGTTGCTGGTCCGGTCGCTCCTGTCTGCCGGGGTCGACACCACGATAGATTCGCTCGCGCTCGCCTTATGCTGTCTGGTCGAGAACCCCGATCAGTTCGCGCTGCTGCGCGCTGATCCGACGCTTGCGCGAAACGCCTTTGAGGAGGCGACCCGGTACGATGCCTCGAGTCACACATTGTTCCGGACGACTGCGCGTGAGGTCGACTTTGAGGGCTGGACGATTGCAAGGCACAGCAAGATCGCCGTGTTCATTGCGTCCGCAGGTCGTGATCCGACCTATTGGGGCGACGACGCGGATCGCTTCCGCATCGAACGACGCATCACCTCGCAGCTCGGATATGGGTTCGGCATTCATGGCTGCGTGGCACAGATGATGGCCAGGCTGGAGGCGGAAATTTTCTTTCGCCTCTTTGCCGAAAAGGTGGCGGTTTGCCTC
>DATMIP010000262.1:0-14637 GCA_035554515.1 Sphingomonas sp.
AAGATCGGGCGCGGTTTCGGGCGACGAGCTCACATCGGCGACCAACGCCTTCGCGGCGGCACAGGCACAGCTCGCAGTGGCGCGATCGGGGATTGCGCAGGCGCGGGCCAATCGCGTCGCGGCATCCGAGAATTTCAATGCCAACCAGGCGCTTGTGCGGGGGTCGATGTATGACAATCCCGACGTCGCCTCGGCCCGCTCGAAGCTGGACGCGGCAAAGCTCGATCTGATGCGCACGATTATCCGCGCCCCGTTCGATGGCGTGATCGCGCAGCGCAACGTCCAGGTCGGGCAGCGCATCGCCGCCGGCACCGCGGTCATGACGGTGGTGCCGGTCGACCGGATGTATGTCGACGCCAATTACAAGGAAGGTCAGCTTCGGAAGGTCAAGGTCGGCCAGAAGGCACGCCTCACCGCCGACATCTATGGCGGCGGTATCGTCTATCACGGGACCGTCGCCGGCCTTGCCGGCGGCACCGGATCGGCCTTCGCGATCATCCCGGCGCAGAATGCCACCGGCAACTGGATCAAGGTGGTGCAGCGCCTGCCGGTCCGCATCGCGCTCGATCCGGCGGAACTGCGACAGCATCCGCTGCGCGTCGGTCTGTCGATGGACGTGACGATCGACGTCGGGGGCTGATATCCATGGCCGACGATCAAGGCTGCGCGCTTTCAGGCGGGAGAATGTGGCTGGCCGGCGGCGTGCTGGCGTTCAGCAACTTTATGGTGGTGCTCGACACCTCCATCGCGAACGTCTCTGTTCCGCATATTGCGGGCTCGCTGGCCATTGCCCCCGATCAGGGCACGTGGGTGATCACGTCCTATTCGGTCGCGGAAGCCATCTGCGTACCGCTGACCGGATGGCTTGCCGCGCGCTTCGGAACCGTGCGCATCTATCTGATTGCGATGGTCGGCTTCGCCTTGTTCTCGATCCTGTGCGGAATGTCGCCGACGTTGAGCGCGCTGGTGGCCGCACGCATCGGTCAGGGGATTTGCGGCGGGCCGATCATGCCGCTGACCCAGACCCTGCTGCTGCGTGTTTTTCCCGCCGAAAAGCGCGGCCAGGCGATGGGCTTATGGGCAATGACTACCGTGGTCGCGCCCATTGCGGGTCCAGTGCTCGGCGGCACGATCAGCGATAATTGGTCCTGGCACTGGATCTTCTTCATCAACATCCCGGTCGCGATCGTCTGCGTCGTCGGCAGCTATACGCTGATCAGAAGATGCGAGACCCAGAAGATCAGCGCGAGAATCGATGCCGGCGGCATGGCACTGCTGGTGCTGTGGGTCGGCGCATTGCAGATCATGCTCGATCTCGGCCGCGATCGGGACTGGTTCCATTCGACCTTCATAGTCGCGCTCGCGATCATCGCCGCACTCGGTTTTGTGGTGTTTCTGATCTGGGAATTGACCGAAAAGGCCCCCGCAGTCGATCTGCGCGTCTTCCGCCACCGCGGCTTCTCCGCAAGCGTCGCAGCGCTTGCGATGACCTACGGCACCTTCTTCGCGGCGGTAGTGGTCACCCCGCAATGGCTGCAGGGGGCGATGGGGTATACCGCGGAATGGTCGGGATATGTCACCGCCTGGCAGGGATTACTCGCGATCGTGTTCGCGGTGCTCGTCGGACGCCTGACGGGAAAGTTCGATCCGCGCCTGCTGGTCTCGTTCGGCATGAGCTGGATAGCCTTGTGGATTTTCGTACGCACGGGCTGGACCTCCACCACCGACTATTGGTCTCTCTCAATCCCCCATCTCGCATTGGGTCTGGGCATGCCCTTCTTCTTCGTGCCGCTCACGATTCTCTCGCTCGGTTCGGTCGATCCGAAAGAGACAGCCTCGGCCGCGGGGCTGTCGAGTTTCATGCGAACCCTGTCCGGGGCGGTGGGAACCTCGATCGCGACGACCATCTGGGCAAACGGGGCGATCCGCGTCCATGCCCAACTGGCGGGATCGATCAATGCGATGCCGGCCACGACGCAAGAACTCGAAGCATCGGGTTTCAGCCCTTCCCAGATCCGGGCCCTCGTCGAGAATCTGCTAACCCAGGAGAGCCTGGTCGTATCCCTCGACCATATGTTCGAAATCGCGACCGCCTTGCTCCTGTTCTCGGCGGCCCTCATCTGGATCGTCCCCAAGCCGCGCAGAGCGGTCGACACGTCGCAGGCACATTGAATCGCCCGAAAAGCGCCGCATTGCGCGGCCAGTGCGGGATGATTAAATCATGTTGACCTACTTCCAAGGAAACCAAGCGTGACGAGTATTTCGGTCAAGCCCAGCTTCTGGCGGCGCGAGCATCATCTCGACCGCATGACCCTGAAACAATTGGTGGTCGCCTATTTCCAATATCCGGCGGTGATCGCTTATCTGTCGCTGTCGGCGATTTCAGCGGGCGTGTGGGCTGCCTATCCAGCCCCGGCATTGGCGACCGCCGCCGCCGCCATTTCCGCCGTCCTGCTCTACCCGCTCGTCTGGTACGCGCTTCATCGCTGGGTGCTCCACAGCCGCTGGATGTTCAAGGTGCCGAGCCTTGCCGCGACCTGGAAGCGCATCCATTACGATCATCACCAGAACCCCAACCATCTCGAGGTCCTGTTCGGAGCGCTCCACACCACGCTCCCGCCAATCATGCTGGCGACAATACCCATCGGCTATCTGATCGGTGGCATCGGCGGCGCTGCCGCGAGCCTCGCATCGGGGCTGTTGACCACGGCTTTCTATGAATTCTGCCATTGCATCCAGCATCTCGCCTATACGCCGAAGCACCCGATGCTGGTGAAGATGAAGCAGCGCCACATGGCCCACCATTTTCATGACGAGACCGGCAATTTCGGTATCACCAACTTCATGTGGGACCGGCTGTTCGGCACCGGCTATGCCAAGGTCAGCGAGCGCAAGAAGAGCCCGACCGTGTTCAACCTGGGCTACACGCCCGAAGTGGCCGCGAAATATCCAACGGTGGCAGAGCTTTCGGGCGGAGTCGCGACCGGACATCCATCAACGCGCATCAGGGGGTAGAAGCCACATGCCGAACGGGATTACGATCCGCCCGGTTTTGACCAAGGCGGACCGAAAGGCTTTCGTCGATCTCCCGTTCCGGCTCTATGCGAACAACCCGGCTTGGGTACCGCCCCTCAAGGATGAGGCTTATGGCCTTATCACGCCGGGCAAGAACCCGTTCTTCGAGCATGCGGTAGCGCAGCTTTACCTCGCCGAGCGCGACGGCAAGGTGGTCGGCCGCATCTCCGCGTCCATCGACCATATGTGGACTCCCATGCCGGCGGACAAAGGCGGCGGTGAGGATAGCGGCAATTGGGGTTATCTGGACGCCGAGACCAAGGAGATCGCCGACCTGCTGATCGTCGAGGCCGAAAACTGGCTGCGTTCGAAGGGCGTCAAGCGCGCGATCGGCCCGATCTCCATGTCGATCTGGGAAGAACCTGGCCTGTTGATCAAGGGCCATGACCACCCCGCGACCGTGATGATGGGCTATGACGATCCGCGCTACGAAGCATGGGTGGAGGCCTGGGGTTATCGCAAGGTCAAGGACCTCCATACCTGGGATCTCGACATCACCAAGTCGTTCCCACCGCTGATAGAACGGATCGTTCAATCAGGGGAGAAGAATCCCCGCATCCGGATCCGCCCGGTCAACAAGAAGAAGTTCAACGAAGAAGCAGCGGTGATCCTCAGCATCCTCAATGATGCGTGGAGCGACAATTGGGGGTTCGTGCCTTTCACCGAAAGCGAGATTGCGTTCGCTGGCAAGAAGATGAAGCCGATCATCTTCAACGATCTCGTCCACGTCGCCGAATATGATGGCGAGCCGGTCGCCTTCATGATGACGTGGCCCGACCTGAACGAGCTTCAGGCCGATCTCAATGGGAAGCTGCTGCCCTTTGGCTTCGTCAAATTGCTGTGGCGGCTGAATGGCGGCTTCAGCGGCAAGCCCAAGGTCAGAACGATGCGCGTGCCGTTGATGGGCGTGGTCAAACGCCTGCAGGCAAGCCGGCTCGCCAGTCAGCTCGCTTTCATGATGATCGAATATATCCGCAAATCTGCCGTCGCCTATTATGGCTCGACGCGCGGCGAGATCGGCTGGATCCTCGAGGACAATCAGGGGATGAACTCGATCGCCGAAACGATCGAAAGCCACATCAACAAGACCTATCGTATCTATGAAAAGGCCCTTTGAGGAGCCGCTGAGCCCCGGGCAAAATCAGGCCGCGCGAAACGCGCCCTGCCGTCGCATGCTGCGCGCAAGTAACGAACTCGGCAAAAGCGTGGCCGGAAGCCGCATCGGCGCCGTCTGGAGCAAGCCCTCCATCTCGGTCTTGTCGAGCGCGCCCGCGAACAGGTGCCCCTGGCCAAGCTTGCAACCCAGCGCGACCAGGCGTTCGCGCTGCTCGACCGATTCGACGCCCTCCGCAATCACCTCGATCTCCAGCTTTTCGGCAATGCGCATGAGCCCGTTGACGACCGCCCCGCCGGCACGACCGTCATTGTCCAGATGATCGACAAACGACTTGTCAATTTTCAGCATGTCGACCGGCGTGAACAGTAAATGGGTGAGCGATGCGTAGCCGGTGCCGAAATCATCGAGCGCGAGCTTCACGCCGAGGCCGCGAAGCGCCTCCATCTGCCGTTGGACCTGTAATTCGCGGCGGCCGAGATAGACAGTTTCAGTGATCTCCAGCGTGAGCCGCTCAAGCGGTACGCGGGCGCCCGCGAAGATCGACTGAACTTCTTCGACCAGCCGGCCATGCGCAAAATCGGCAGGGGCGAGATTGATGGCAACCCTGCCAACCGCGAAGCCTGAATCGAGCCACGACCGCAGATCAGCGGAGACGGCGGTCAGCATCGCGCGCGTAACCCCAGCGGCATTGCGAACGTCGGCGAAACCTTCCTGGAAATCGGTTGCCGCAACAATCCGGCCGTCAGGCTCCCGGATACGAACGAGCGCCTCGAAGCTCGTCACCTCGCCGCTGTCGAGCTGCGTGATCGGTTGGTAACGCGCCTCGACCCTATCCTCCGCCAGTGCCCGGCGCAATTGATCGATCGCACCAAGCCGCCGGTTCATCGCCGTGCGCAATTCGGGGGTATAGAGCACCAGGCTGCCGCGACCGCCATCCTCCTTGCCATGGTAGAGAGCCAGATCAGCGTTCTGGCGCATCGTCTCGCCGCTCTCGTCGTCCGCGGCGCGCGTCGCCGCGCCAATGGTGATGCCGGGTAGCAGATTGTGCCCATTGCAGTCGGCCGCTTGCGAAAGCGCACCCAGGATGCGTTCGGCGAGCGGGACGACATCAGCCGCGTCGGTCAGAATCGCCAGTTCGTCGCCCCCGATCCGGAAAACCCGAAGCGGGGCCGCCGTTTCCGTAATCCGCTGTGCGATCACGCGGATCAGGCTGTCGCCGGTACGGTGGCCGAACGTGTCGTTGACCATCTTCAGATCATCGATGTCGACCAGCATGAGCGCTGACGCGCCCGCCGCGCGCGGATCGACAAGCGCATGCTCAAAGCAGGCGCGATTGTGGAGCCCGGTCAAGCTATCGGTGTAGAGCAATTGCCGATTGACGCGTAACCGATCGTCGCGCTCGAACGCGAGCTGACAGAGCTGCAGGCTTTTGGCGACGATCTCGCGCTCGAAATCGGTTGGGCCGCGCTTTTCGCGATAATAGAAAGCGAAAGTAGCGACCACGCGACCGGCTGAAATGATCGGGCTCGACCAGCACGCCCGCAATCCGATCGAAAGCGCGACTTCCCTATAATCGACCCATAATGGATCATTCTCAATATCGGTCACGGTGATCTGACAACGGCGAAAGGCGGCCGTGCCGCACGATCCGGCCTTGGGGCCCATCCGCAATCCATCGATCGCATCGTTATAGGATTGAGGCAGGCTTGGTGCCGCGAGCGTGTGAATCACGCCATCCGCATCGAATGCCAAAATCGAGCAAATCACCCCCGGCGCAAGGCGTTCGACCTCGCGGCAAAGCCTCTCGGATGTCTCGCGAAGACCCTCCTCCCGCGCCAGCATCTCCAGGATCAGATTTTGGAGGTAAACCAACATTCCGTAAGCCCGCCGCGACTTCCCCAGTACAAGTCTTAGAAGCGAGTCCCAGCGATCACCACCGCAAATGCCGAAACGGATCAAGACGTGGTTTGGGACAAGCGATCTGGACTAATCCTGATCCAGGTTGGCGCATGGTCGCTCGCCTTTTCCCGGCCTCGATATTCCTTGTCGACGCCGGCCTCGATCAGGCGGTCGGCCGCGGCAGGACTGAGCATCAGATGATCGATGCGAAAGCCGGCGTCGCGCGCCCAGGCATTCATCGTATAGTCCCAGAATGTGTAGACCTGCTCCTTCGGATGGATGGCGCGGATCGCGTCGGTCCAGCCGGCGTGATTGAGCCGCGCGAAGCATGAGCGGCTTTCTGGTTGCGCCAGAGCGTCATTCGCCATCCGGCCGGCAGAGAAGACATCGTTTTTGGAATCGGTCGGAATGACATTCCAGTCGCCGGCCAGGACCGTTGGTCGTTCGGTCTCGAACAGCGACCGGGCGTGATCGAGCAAGGCGTTGAACCAGGCAATCTTGTAATCGAACTTGGGCCCGGGGATTGGATTGCCGTTGGGAAGGTACAGCCCGCCGACGATCACGCCGCCGATCTCGGCCTCGATATATCTGCTATGGCTCTCGTCAGGATCGTTGGGCAGGCCTTTGCCGCGCAGGTCGATATCCATTCCCCTGGCGAGAATAGCGACACCATTCCAGCTCTTCTGGCCATGCCACACCGCATTATAGCCGAGCGCGGCAATTTCGGCTTCGGGGAATCGCTCGTCGGGAGCCTTGAGCTCCTGCAGGCAGACGATATCGGTGCGAGTCTCATCGAGCCATTCGAGCAGCCGCGGCAGCCGCGCGCCGATGCCATTCACATTATATGTCGCGATCCTCATGCGCCGGGATTAGGCCAAGCCGATCAGATCGAGAAGCTGGTTCCGCAGCCGCAACCCGAGGCCGCATTTGGATTTGTCACCTTAAAGGAAGAGCCGCCCATATTTTCGACATAGTCGACCGCGCTGCCGCGCACGAGATCAAGGCTGACCGCATCCACCACCAGCCGCACGCCGTTTCGCTCGGCGATCATGTCGTCGCTTCCAACGCCGTCGGCCAGGCCGAATTTATATTGAAACCCGGCGCAGCCACCGCCGTCGACCGCAAGGCGCAGGATGGGCGGCTTCCCCTGCCCTCCCGCGATCGCGGCAACCCGGGCTGCCGCAGCTTCGGTAAGTTCGACTTCGCTCATGGATGGGAGATAGGAGGCCTGTTCGCTCCAGGCAATGATCGGGACTTAATCCTGATCGTCGTTGGCATCATCCGGACCGCCGAGCGCGACACCCGCGGCCGCGCGGGCCTCCATCGCCGTCACATAGTCGGCCGATTGCAGGAATGGCACCGGATTGACCGCATGCCCGTCGATGCGAACTTCATAATGGAGATGGCTGCCCGTCGAACGGCCGGTCGAGCCCATCAGCGCGATCATCTGGCCGCGCGTGACACGATCGCCGGGGCGGACCAGCATGCGTGACAAATGGCCGAACCGGGTCTGCAGGCCCTTGCCATGATCGATCTCGACCAGATTGCCGTAGCCGCCCGACCATTCGGCACGGTCGACCACACCATCCGCCGTGGCATAGATCGCCGTCCCGCTGGGAGCCGCGAGATCGATCCCCGCATGCATCGCGGCGCTGCCGCGGAATGGATCGGACCGCACTCCATAGGCCGACGTGTAGGTCGCGGCCTGGACCGGACGCGACGAAGGGACCGAAATGGCGCCGGGCGAGGAAACCGCATCGGCCTTCTTCCAGGACAGGAACAGGCTATGGAAGCCGCTGTCGCTGGCATTGCCGGCAGGGATTAGCGCCCCACCGCTGGGCTGGATCTTGTCACCCTTCTGGGGAGCGGGAAGGCCGGCGGCAATGACCGGCTGCGAGACCATGATGACGGCGACTACAGCCAGCCCGGAGGCGCGCAGCACGCGGGCGGCAATGGTGAATGCGGTCATTATCTCTCCGGCGATAGGGTCCGCACGGACCCCCCCGCGCGGTACGATTAACAGGCCGCCTTCGAGAATTGCCCCTCCCGCGACGACGGAACTTTTGTGGGAGATGTGCGTACAACTATGCAACCCATTGATAGTAATCCAACGTCAGACCGGCAGCAGCACGCGCTGAGTCGTTGAAAGGCGGCTTAAGTTTTCCGCGGAAATGGGTTGAGACGAGTGCACGCCATGCATCGGGCGGAGAATCACCCCTCGACGCGCAGGCCCGTTCGAACCAGCGGACACCAGCGGCGACATGACGCACTTCGTCGCGCAGGATGCGGTCGAGCATGCGGGCCGACCGGACGTCACCCGCCATCTCGAGCCGCGCGATCGTCTGCGGTGTGATGTCGAGGCCGCGCGCTTCGAGCACCATCGGCACGATCGCCAATCGGGCCCGCACATCGTGGGCCGTCGCCCCCGCCGCTTCCCAAAGCCCGTCATGCGCCGGAAGTGCGCCATAGAAGCTGCCCAGCTGGCGCAGCCGCCTGTCGATCAGCGCAAAATGCATCGCTTCTTCGGCGCCGACGCGCATCCAATCGTCGGCAAATGCGCGGGAAAATAGTGCACCGAAACGCCCGACCAGATCGAAAGCCAGGTCGATCGCGACATATTCGATATGGGCCAGTGCATGGAGCAAGGCGATTCGGTTGGTCTCATTTCCTCCCTTGCCGCGTCTTGGCATCCGGTTGGGAGGCAGCAGGAGGGGCTGGGGAGGGCGGGCGGGCTGCTCCGGCATGCCGACATCGAAATGCCAGGATAGCCGGTCCTGTCGCCACTCGCGCGCCGCCTTGCGCGATGTCTTCACCTTGGCGGCCGGATCGGCCGTTTCAAGAACTCCGCGCGCGGCCCTTGCCAGCGTCAGGATGATCTGCCTCCCTTCAGGGCACGTGCCTCGGCGAGGACGGCTTCGGCATGGCCCGGGACCGAAACCTTTCGCCAGGCGCGCGCGATCCTCCCGTCCTCGCCGATCAGGAAAGTGGCACGCTCGATCCCCATATATTTGCGGCCATACATGCTCTTTTCGACCCATGTTCCAAATGCCTCGGTGACGTTGCCGTCCGCATCGGTCGCAAGCGGAACCTTCAGTTCATATTTGGCGGTGAACTTGGCATGGTCCTTCGGACTGTTCTTCGACACCCCCAGCAACGAAACACCCTCAAGCTCGAACGCGCCCGCCAAGGCGGAAAAATCCTTGGCTTCGGCGGTGCATCCCGTCGTGTCGTCCTTGGGATAGAAATAGAGGACAAGGGGGCGCATCAGCTGCGACAATCTGATCGTACTGCCATCTCCCATCTGCAGGGTAACATCGGGGGCAAGCTCGCCTTCGTTCGCCATCATCGTCTCCTCGAGGGATTTCGGGGAGGAACTAGCCCAGTCCTGCCACCCGGCGCCACTCCCCCGAAACCAATGTGCGGGCGTTCGCATAAGCGGCGAGCAAATCACCCCAATCGCCGCACCCGCACCGGTTCGCGACCAGCATGCGCGAAGCTTCCGGCGGCTCGGTCGACCGGGGAGCGACGAGCCGCAGCGTCACCAGCATCCGCGTGAGCAAAGCGAATGCCTCGTTGAACCCCGTATCCACAAGCCCCGCCCCGGCCAGCGCCGCAATCGCTGCGCCCAGGTCAGGGGCAAAACCTATCCCTTCGCGTAGCTGGAGCAGGTGTATCGTGAATTCCGCATCGACCAGCCCCCCCTCTATCAGCTTGACGTCGAGCGGGCCGGCCGCAGGCTTGTGCGTGGCAATCTCACTCCGCATCCTGATCGCGTCAGCGGTCAGGACCGACGGGTCATGCCGGCGGCGCAGTGTAGAATCGATGATCGCCTGTACCGATTCGCGCGCATCCGTGCCGCCGAACACCGGCCGCGCTCGCGTGAGCGCCATATGCTCCCACGTCCACGCGCTCTCCGCCTGATAACGTGCGAAGCTGTCGGTTGAGACGGCGAGCAACCCCTGATTGCCGGAGGGGCGCAGCCTCGTATCGATCTCATAGAGGGGCCCGGCGGGGGTCGGCACCGACATCGCGGCGCTGACGCGCTGCGCCAGGCGATTGAAATAGGTCGTTGCCCCCAACGGGCGCTTGCCATCGGACTCAGCCAGAAAGTCGCCAGTGAAGAGGTAGATCAGATCCAGATCCGATGCATCGGTCATCACCCCGCCGCCGAATCTGCCAAGTGCCAGGATAACGAGCTCGCCTTCCGGTACCCGTCCATGTGCCGTCTCGAATTCGCTCGTCGCCGCCGCAGCCAACACCTCCAGCGCTCCTTCCGCGACGCGCCCATAACCCGCGCCGACCGCGATCGGATCGGCTGCGCCTGTGAGAAGCTGCGTGCCCAGCTGGAAGCGCCGTTCGCCAACCGCCACCCGCACGCGATCCAGCGTGGCCTGATAATCGTCGCCGCGCTCGCCTTTGGCCCATTCGAATGCCAGAATGGTTGCAGCCGGGGGAGGCTCGAACGCGCTGGCGTCGATCAGCCCGTCGAGCAGGCTGGCGCGACGCGCCAGCGCATCGGCGAGCGTTGGCGCATGGCTCAATATCGTCGCAAGCTGTCCGATCAACGCGGGTCGGGCTTCAAGCAGGCGAAACAGGTTTATCGCGCTAGGCAGGCGCGCGACGAGATCGTCGAAACGTTCGAGCGCGGTGTCGGGCGCAGGCGCTCGCCCCAGCGCACCGATCAAGGCAGGCAACACCGCTTCCAGCGCTTCACGCGCCGCGGCCGTGCGGGTCGTGCGAGCCTTTCCGTCGCGCCAGGCGGCAACCCGCGCATGCACGGCTCCACGATCGGTGAAGCCCGCGGTTTCGAGGATGGCATCGAGCGATGGGGCTGCATCCTCGTCCGGTTTGTCGAGTGCGTCGTAGAGCCGCCCAACCTGCTCGACCCACGGCGCGAGCCCGGCGATCAGTGCGTCGCCTGCTGCATGTCCCGCAAGGCGGGCAACATTGTCGAGCCCCTCCTGATCGCCGGGCAGGCGGTGGGTCTGGTGATCGTCGACCATCTGGAGACGGTGCTCGATCGTGCGGAGCAGACGATAGGCACCAGCGAGGGTCGTCATATCCTCGACTGCAATGAGGCCTGATTGGCCAAGCGCCGCCAGCGCGTCGAGCGTTGCCGGCGCACGTACCGCCGGCACGCGTCCGCCGTGGATCAGCTGGTGGATCTGCGTGAAGAATTCGACCTCGCGAATTCCACCGCGGCCTCGTTTGAGGTCATAGCCGGGGCCGAGCCGCTGCCCCTGCACATGATGGTCGCGGATCCGGCGCGATAGCGCGCGTATCTCGCGGAGAGCGCCATAATCGATCGCGCGGCGCCACACGAACGGACGAATCTGATCAAGGAAGTCCTGGCCGAGCGTGAGATCGCCGGCGCAGGCGCGCGCGCGGATGAAGGCTGCCCGCTCCCATGGCAATGCGCTCGATTCGTAATGGGTGATCGCCAGCTCGATCGGAACAGCGAGTGGCGTTGCCTCGGCCGCGGGCCTGAGCCGCAGATCGACCCGCAGCACATAGCCGTCCGCGGTACGCTCCTGTAGCAGGGCCACCACCCGGCGCGCGATCCGCACGGCCGCCTCGACCGGCTCCTCGCGTGGCCGATGGGGGAGCGCGGCGGGATCGAACAGCAGGAGCGGATCGATATCGGATGAATAGTTGAGTTCACGGCTACCAAGCTTGCCGAGCGCGATCGCGGCGAAGCCGGCCGGCGGAGCATCGAGGCGCTCGGTCATGGCTGCGACGATCGCACGGTTGAGCGCGCGATCGGCGAAATCGCTCAGCGCGCGCGTGACCGTCTCGAATGTGGCGCCAGCCAGATCGGCCAAGGCAAGCGCAAGCGCGACCGCCTGCCGTTCGCGCCGGAGCGCGCGCATCACGTCCGGATCGTCGCGGCCTTCGGCCTCGGCCGCGGCCAGCGTGGCGGCAAGGCCATCGCGCGCCAACCCCGCGACCACATCCGGTCGGGCCCGCATCAGCTGACGCAGGAAGGGTGACGAGGCTTCGGATTGCCAAATCGCCCGATCGAGCGCCTCAGCGTCTGTCGCGACGGTCATATCCAAGATGGAGCATGTCCCCCCGCCCACCGCAACCCTCGCGGCGTTCCGACGTTCTGTGGTCATGAGCGGGATACAGCAACGTAGGGCGTCACGGTGGGATCGGCATGACGAGGCCCGGGTGATCGCGATGGCGGCCGCACAAGAAGGCGTACGCCGCGCCTTGCTGGGAAGTTTCGGATCAATCCCCGCTATGCCCGAAGAGTTCGTCCGTCTGCTGGATCGCATCGCGTAGCCACAGCTGCGCTGGCGAAGCCGTTCAGCGTCCCCTGCTCAGCTCGTCGACCTCCCCCATTATGTCATGGAGGGGGCTATGGCCCGTATTCTCGTCGTCGCGACGCGAAGGCAATTTTCCCCCGGCCATGAGCTGTTCGAGCGCGACGCGGCCGCGTGCGACGCGGCTCTTGATCGTGCCGACCGCGCAGCCGCAAATCTCAGCCGCCTCTTCGTAGGCAAAACCACCCGCACCGACCAGGATCAACGCCTCGCGCTGCGGCTGGGGCAGATGCAGCAGGGCACGCTGGAGATCACCGAGATCGACATGGCGCTCCTGGCTCGCCGGCGCCGCCAGGATTTTGCTGGCCGTGATGTCATCCCATTCCCCCTTGAAGCGCGCGCGGCGCATCTGGCTGAGGAACAGGTTGCGCAGAATGATGAAGGTCCAGGCGCGCATGTTAGTGCCCGCCTGGAAGCGCTTGCGCGCGGCCCAAGCCTTGAGCAAAGTTTCCTGCACGAGATCGTCGGCAAGATCGCGGTTGCCCGAAAGCGATCGGCCGAATGCCCTGAGATGCGGGATCACGCGTCCAAGCTCGTCGCGGAACTCGTCATCCGACAGCGAGACATGTTCGACCTGCCCGGAGTCCAGTCCGGGCGTGTCTTCACCCACGGCTGATTTTTTCAAACGAGGTCTCCACAAGGCGAGACCGCCAGCGCAACTCCGTGAATCCCGCGATATGCGCTCTTGCAATGGTACGCCATGCTGGTCGGCAACTCACCGCCAGAGAGCAAAGATGACGGCGAACAATATCACCACCAACGCAAGCGACACGGGCAGTATATAACGCGTCATATGATTTGACGAACCAGCTCGCGCCTCGGTCCGCGTAAGACGGGTTTCTTCTTCGGCCATGCCCTACCCCACGATTTCGTACAGGGCGCCAACGGACGCCGTGCATGCGAGTTCCATTAGGGCCGATCAGGCCGGAACTGTCGCCACATCAAAGAACAGGGCCTGGCTGATCGCCGCTTTGACCGTCGACCGCTGGAACGGCTTGGTGATCAGGAACGTCGGTTCGGGACGCTCGCCCGTCAGCAGCCGCTCGGGGAAAGCGGTGATGAAAATCACGGGCACCTGGAATTCTGACAATATGTCCTTGACCGCGTCGATGCCCGAACTGTCGTCCGCGAGCTGGATGTCGGCCAGGACCAGCCCGGGACGATGCGCGCGCGCCTGGGCCACCGCCTCGTCTCGGGTGACCGCGACACCAGTTACGTTATGGCCGAGATCGCGAACGATCGTTTCAAGATCCATCGCGATGATCGGCTCATCTTCGATGATCAGGACATCGGCATGGGTCTGGCGCTCTATCTCAGCGATCGCATCGCTGACGAGGGCTTCGACTTCAGCCGCACTGGCCTCCATCAGATAGCCGGTATCCTCGGGCGTGAAACCCTCAAGCTGGGTCAGAAGCAGCGCCTGACGCGAGCGGGGCGTGATGCGGGCAAGGCGTGCGTCAGCGACATTGGTCGCATCGTCGTCAGCATCCGCATCGGGACGGCGATCCTCGTTGGTCGATTGCCAGATACGCTGGAAGGTCCGATAAAGGCCGAGCCGGACATCAACATCACGTGGAAATTCACCCGGCGCGGCTACGATAGCTTCCAGCGCGGTGCGGACATAGGCGTCACCATGGCTTTGATTGCCGGTGAGCGCGCGGGCATAGCGGCGCAGGAATGGAAGATGAGGTGCGAGATCCTGGCCGAGCGACATAGCGTTCAACAGCTCCTGAATAGATGGTGCCTTGTGGGCAAGGGTCAACGCGGATGCAACCGAAAGCCGTCCGCTCCTGCCGACGTAACCCCCGGGCGCACGCAGCGCCTGTATCTTTAGCCCGGAAGCGGAACAAACATGCGGTGCTTTTGTTTCACGGTCGCGCGGGACTTTCCTGCGGGATGGTTATTCGGATCACAACCCATTGCTTGATGGCTCTTTGATATGGGCTAAGAGCTGACGTATCCCGGGGCTAAGTTTTGAAGACGGATAGAAAGAGTGCGGCTGGACGATGATAGTCAGCGGGGGGCGTTCGGTTTGACGGCGGACAAGACATCCAATGTAGCAGGACGCGAAAAGCAGGCATCTGGAACGGGCAAACGCGTTACGAGGGGCCGTGATCCCCACGTGACGAATGCGCTCCGCGATGCATACCAAGAGACCGTGAGCGAGAATGTCCCTCAGGAATTCCTCGATTTACTTGGCAAACTTTCCTGACGGGCGAT
>DATMIP010000263.1:0-9312 GCA_035554515.1 Sphingomonas sp.
ACGACCGCCTGGACGCGGCTGCCCTTCATGCCGACGCAGGCGCCGACCGGATCGATCGAGCTGTCGCGGCTGATCACGCCGATCTTGGCGCGGCTGCCCGGATCGCGCGCGGCGGCCTTGATCTCGATGATGCCGTCGTAAATTTCGGGCACTTCCTGCGCGAACAATTTCTTCATGAAATCCGGATGCGCGCGGCTGAGGAAGATTTGCGGCCCGCGATTTTCGCGGATGACCTTCAGGATGAGCGCGCGCACGCGATCGTCCTTGCGCAGCACTTCGCGCGGGATCTGCTGGTCGCGGCGGATCACGCCCTCGGCGCGGCCCAGATTGACCACGACATGGCCGAACTCGACCGACTTGACCGTGCCGACGATGATCTCGCCCGCGCGATCCTTGAATTCCTCATACTGGCGCTCGCGCTCGGCATCGCGGACCTTCTGGAAGATCACCTGCTTGGCGGCCTGCGCCGCGATGCGGCCGAATTCGATATTGGGCAGCGGATCGACGATATAATCGCCCAGCACCGCGCCCGGCTGCAGTTTCTGCGCCTCGGCAACGGAGACCTGGGTGAAATAATTCTCGACCTCTTCGACCACCTCGACGACGCGCCACAAGCGGACGTCGCCGGCGGTGGTGTCGATCTTGGCGCGAATATCATTCTCGGCGCCGTAGCGTGATTTGGCGGCGCGCTGGATCGCGTCCTCCATCGCCTCGATCACGATCGCCTTGTCGATCAGCTTTTCGCGCGCGACGGCGTCGGCGATGGCGAGCAACTCGGCCTTGTTGGCGGAAATGGCGGTAGCCATGAACTTAACTCATCCTTCCTGTGAAATCCGGTCCGCGCCCTCGGTTGAGAGAGGGGCGGTTGCCTTGATCAGTGCATCGGTCAGCACCAGCTTGGCGCTGACGATCCGAGTGAACGGAATTGCGATCTCACCGACGCGCTCAGCATACACCTTCACGATGTCGCCTTCGAGTCCATTGAGTTGCGCATCGAATTGTTTGCGGCCAGCCAGCGGCGCGTCGAGCTTGAAACGCGCGTCGAACCCGGCCCAGTCGGCAAAATCCTGGAGCCGCGTGAGTGGCCGGTCGATGCCGGGCGACGACACTTCGAGGCGATAGGCCTCTTCGATCGGATCGCTCGCATCGAGCCGTTCGGACACGCGCCGCGACAATGCCTCGCAATCCGACAGGTCCAGCTGGCGCGTATCGGGCCGCTCGGCCATGATCTGAAGCGTCGGGTCGGTCTTGCCGCCGAACATCGCCACGCGCACGAGCGCGAACCCCAGGGCTTCCGCCTCGGGTTCGATCAGCTTCGTCAATGCGGCGATATCGGCCATTCTGCTCGTGAAACTCCTAAGCGCCTTCGCGCCGGTGCCTTGCGGCGCCGGCCTCGGCAGAGTTTCCAATGTCGAGAAGACGAGCGCCACATAAGCGCTCATCGCGGCTCCTGCAAGCCGGACAACCGTTAACGAAGCTTAAGGATATATGATCTAAATCGGACTAAATATGGCGTCCTGACGCGCCGGGAGAGAGATGATGGCCGAAGAGCGACGGTGGGTCCTCGCCGATGCGTCGACCGCCGGAACGGTCCGCTTTGGATCAGCCGTGCCCGGCACATCGCGGGTCGATTCGGTGGTTATGCTGGCGGCCGAACGCCACTCCACCTTCACCGATGCATTGCTGACGTACGAACGCGAATCCGGGGTGCAGATGCGGGGCGCGGAATGCGTGCTCGCGGTGGCGGCTCCGCCCGCTGGAGACGCAATTCCCGTCGCGCGTTCGCGCTGGACGATTTCCCGGTCGGGCCTCAACCAGATGTTCGGCCGTCCCGTGGCGGTGATCAACGACGTCGCGGCAACCGCCTGGTCGCTGCTGGGCGGGGGAAACGCGAAGCTCGAATATATAAGCGGGCCCGCTTTCGATTTCACAAGGCCAGGCCGGTGGGTCGTCGTGCTGCTCGACGATGGCGTAAACGCCGCCGCGCTGGACATTGCCGAGGATGGTCGCTGTCATGTGATCGACGGAGAGGCGGGCAATGCGGGTTTCTCGCCGTCAAACGATGCTGAAATCGATCTGATGCGCACGCTTCGCCAGCGCAGCCATCATGTTTCATGGGAAAGCGCGCTCAATGCGGGCTGGGGCGAGCAGCAAGCGAGCGAGGCCGAACGTCACGCCTGGGCGGGCATGGCGGGGACCTTCGCGGGTGACACCATATTACAGCTCGGGGCGTGGACCGGGATCATCCTGACCGGGCGTCACTGCAAGACGCTGCACGATCCACGCCGCATGGCGCAGTTCGTCAAGCGGTTTGAGGAAAAGAGCCGTTACAGTCGTTTCCTGGCGGCGGGATCGCGCGCATTTCTGGCGACCCGCGATCCGCTGGCCGGGGGCCTCTCGCTGCTGGCGGCGCGGCACAAGGCGCGGATCAACTAGCGCCTGGTCGGTCGCGCCGAACGGCGTTTCACGCCGTCTGCGGAAGTGCGAAGCGCTGCCGCCGCCGACGATCAGGCCCTAGCGGGCCGGTTTGCCAACCGCTATTCCCGGCGCATTCATATGCCGGGGATGCCCATGCTTCGCCATGTCCTGATTGCTGCCGCCTTCTGCACATTTCCCGTCTGTGGGATCGCGCAGGTCAATGAGGGCAATAACAAGGCCGATCCTCGACTCCCCTTCACGCTGACCGAGATCGGGCGTTTCAATCTCCCGTGGAAGCTCGCCTTCCTGCCCGACCGGCGCCTCCTGGTGACCGAAAAGCCCGGCAAATTGTGGCTCGTCACGCCGGGGATCAACAAGATTGAAGTCACCGGCGTGCCCGCGGTCGCCTATGGCGGCCAGGGCGGTCTGCTTGCCGTCGCCGTGGCGCCGGGCTTTGCCGGCGATCGCGGACTCTATCTGTCCTATTCCGAACCCGGAGACGGTGGATCCGGTCTCGCGCTGGCGCATGCCACGCTCGTTGCCGCCGACGGAAAGGCGCATCTCGAAGGTCTGAAAGTGATCTGGCGGCAATTGCCGCGCGGAAAGGGGGGACAGTTTGGCGCCTATATCGCTTTCGCCCCCGACGGGAAAAGCCTATTCCTGACATCGGGCGAGCGCCAGCGCTTCACGCCGGCGCAGGATCCCGATCAGGCGACCGGCAAGATTCTGCATCTCACGCTCGATGGCCGCCCCGCGCCTGGCAACCCCATGGCAGGCAGAACGGGCGCTACGACTTTGCCGCTGATCGACCCGCCATCCGATACCGAGGCGGCCAAGACGGCTCCGGTGCGGCAGGTCACCGTGCCCGGCCCCAATCGTGTCCCGGCCGAAACCTGGACGAGCGGCCATCGCAACCCTTATGGTCTCGCCTTCGATGCCGCCGGCAAGCTGTGGGAAACCGAAATGGGCCCGCGCGGGGGCGACGAGCTCAACCTCGTCGAACGCGGAAAGAATTACGGCTGGCCGCTCGTCTCCTACGGCATCAACTATAATGGCAAGCCGATTCCCAGCCACGAAACGCGGCCGGAATTCCAGAAGCCGGTTCTCTACTGGACTCCGGTGATCGCGCCGGGTGGGCTGACCTTCTATTATGGGTCATTGTTTCCCGCGTGGAAGGGCTCGGCCTTCATCGGCGGGCTCGCTGTCGAGGCATTGATCCGCGTTTCGTTCGATGGCGGCGTCGCGCGCGAGGCGGACCGGTGGGCGATGGGCGCGCGCATTCGCGACGTGGTGGCCGGGCCCGATGGCGCCTTGTGGCTGCTGGAGGATTCCGCTGACGGGCGCCTCCTGCGGTTGACCCCAAAGAATTAAAGGAGCGACATCGTGGTGGACGGCAGCATTTTCGTTGGCGCATCCGCGGACGGCCAGCGGCAGGAACTCAACCTCAAGCGCGCCAACCGCCATGGTTTGATCGCGGGCGCGACCGGCACCGGCAAGACCGTCACCCTGCAGGGCATTGCCGAGGGGTTCAGCCGCGCGGGCGTCCCGGTGTTCGTCGCCGACGTCAAGGGCGATTTGTCAGGGCTTGCGATGGCCGGCTCGGCCATGGCTCCGGCGCACGCCGCCTTCGCGCAGCGCGCCGTCGACATCGGCATGACCGACTGGACCTACGCCGACAGCCCGGTGGTCTTTTGGGATCTGTTCGGTCAGGCCGGGCATCCGGTGCGTACGACGATTTCCGAAATGGGCCCCTTGTTGCTGGCGCGGCTGATGGGGCTCAACGATGTGCAGGAAGGCGTGCTGCAGCTCGTCTTCAAGGTTGCGGACGAGCAGGGGATGCTGCTGCTCGATCTTCCCGACCTGCAAGCGATGCTCGCCTGGGCGGCGGAGAATGCGGCCGATCTGTCCGCCCGCTATGGCAATGTCACGCGCGCCACGGTCGGCACGATCCAGCGGCAATTGCTTCAGCTGGAGGCGCAGGGCGGCGATAATTTCTTCGGCGAGCCCGCGCTCGACATCCACGACATGATGCTGATCGGCGACAATGGGCGCGGCAGCATCAACGTGCTCGCCGCCGACAAATTGATGGCCGCGCCCAAGCTCTACGCGACCTTCCTGTTGTGGCTGCTCAGCGAATTGTTCGAGACGCTTCCCGAGGTCGGCGATCCCGACAAGCCGAAGCTGGTCTTCTTCTTCGACGAGGCGCATCTGCTGTTCGACGACGCCGCGCCGGCCCTGCTCGACAAGATCGAACAGGTCGTCCGCTTGATCCGGTCTAAGGGAGTCGGCGTCTACTTCATCACGCAGAATCCGATCGACGTTCCTGACGATGTGGCGGGCCAGCTCGGCAATCGGGTCCAGCACAAATTGAATGCCTTCACGCCGCGCGAGCAGAAAGCTGTCCAGTCGGCCGCGACGACCTTCCGGGCCAGCCCGGATGTGGATGTCGCGACCGCGATCACCGAATTGAAGGTCGGCGAAGCGCTGGTGTCGCTGCTCCAGCCCGATGGCGCCCCCAGCCCGGTGGCGCGCACGCTGATCCGCCCGCCTTTCTCGCGCGTCGGCCCCCTGACCGACAGGGAGCGTGCGATCATCATCTCGACTTCGCCGTTCGCGGGAAAATATGATGCGATTGTGAACCGCGAAAGCGCTGCCGAGATTCTCGCCAGCAAGGCTGGCAGCGCCAGGGCCGCCGCTGCCCAGGCCCAGGCGCAGGCCGAGGCCGCCCAGGCGCAGGCCGAGCAGGCGAAGGCCGCCGCCGCGCAGGCGAGGCTCGACGCCGCGGCGCAAGCGCGCGCCGATCGTGAAGCCGCGCGCGCGGCGCAGATGCAGGCCCAGGCCGAGGCGCGCGCGCAGGCCGCGGCTGCACGCGAGGCAGCCAGGCCGACCCTTACCGACAAGGTGCTCCAGTCCGCCGCCCGCTCGGTCGCCTCCTCGGTCGGGCGGCAGGTCGCAGGCCAGCTCGGCGGGCAGTTGCTGCGCGGCCTGCTCGGCGGCCTGTTCAAGGGGCGCTGACAGTCGGCGCTCGTGTCGAATCTCGCGCGTCTCGCGGCGGTGCGACCCAAAAGACAGAACCGGATTCGACAAGCCCTATTGGAACGGATAAAGAACAAACCATGGCCACGACTCGCGATTCATCCCTGGTCCCGACCCTATCGCTCGCGCACGACGCGCGGGATCCTGACGGTTTCGCGCGGGCGCTGGGGGAATCGTTCGAACGCTACGGCTTCGCCATCGTGTCGGATCATGGCGTGCCGAGCAAGGTGATCGCCGAGGCGGAGCAGCAAGCAAAACTTTTCTTCGCGCTGCCCGAGGCGAATAAACGCGCCTATCGCACCGGCAAGGGCGGCGCGCGCGGCTACACGCCTTTCGGGATCGAGACCGCGAAGGACGCGACAGCGCACGACCTCAAGGAATTCTGGCATGTCGGCCGGGAATTGCCCGAAGGTCATCGGTTTGCGGAGATGATGCCGGCCAATCTCTGGCCGGCGGAACTGGTCGATTTCAGACGCGCGGAGCTGGCGCTGTTCGACGCGCTGGACCATGCGGGCGCGCGTCTGCTGCGTGCCATTGCGCGCTATCTGAAGCTGGCGCCGGACTTTTTCGAGGACACGATACGCGACGGTAACAGCGTCCTGCGCTTGCTCCATTATCCGCCGATGGGCGCCGACGGACCTTCGATCCGTGCGGGCGCGCACGAGGACATCAACACGATAACGCTCCTGCTTGGCGCGGAAGAGGCGGGCCTGGAATTGCTCGACCGGGACGGCAAATGGCTACCGGTGCAGCCGCGCGAGGGCGAACTGGCCGTCAATGTGGGCGATATGCTGCAGCGCCTGACGAACGATGTGCTGCGCTCCACGACCCATCGGGTCATGAATCCGGCGGCGGAGCGCCGCGGCGTGGCCCGCTATTCGATGCCGTTCTTCCTGCATTTCCGGCCCGATTATCTGATCGAGACATTGCCGCAATGCATCTCGGAAGATCGGCCCGATCGCTATCCGGAGTCGATTACCGCCCATGATTATCTGATGCAGCGCCTGAGGGAGATCAAACTGATATGATCGCATTGTTGCTTGCCGCCGCCGCGACATCCCAGCCGGCCTGCGTCAGGATGCAGCCGGTGCCTGGCTTCGAGGGCTGGGGCCATCCGAGCCGCACCGCTCTGGCCGTGGACAAGGAGGTCGGCCTGAAGCTCGATCCTGCCACGAAGGTGAATTTCAAGCCGGCGCTCTCGCGCCGCCCGCAAGCGGGCACCTATGGCGGCTATTTCCCGATCACGGTGGCCAAGGCCGGCACATACCGTTTTGCCGCCTCGGACGGCGCGTGGCTGGACCTGGTGACCAAGGGCGACCGGCTCAAGTCCAGCGCACATATGCATGGTCCCGCCTGCTCGGGAATAGCCAAGATTGTCGCGTTCGACCTGAAGCCCGGCCGGTATTGGCTTCAGCTTTCCGAAGCCAAAACGCGCTCTATCGGTGTGATGGTTTCGGCGCGCTGAACGGGCGGCAGGCTGGCAGCTTCAGTTCCGCGAGCTCCATGCAGGGGCGCGCCTGGATCGATGCGTCGGGGCCGACGAATATCGCATAATCGTAGCGCGGGTCAGTGAGCGAACATTGCGCGCGCCACATGATCAAATTCTTCCACGGCCCCTGGATCGCCGCTTTCTCGACACGCGTGCAAGTATAGCCCGAATCGAGCAAAGCGCCCCGCAGCGCGCCGCGGCGCTGCAGGCTGGTCAATTGGGTCAGCCGATCGCTTGCAGGATTGGCGATGGTGACGGCGCAAAGCGGCGCACAGATCAGCGTGGCCGCGAGCAAGGACAAGGCGGGACGAATCATTTCTGTTCCTTACGCTCGATCAGCCGCGCCCGCGATAGGATGGCACGCCCTGATCGGGCAACCACAGGCCGGCTGGCGGCGCTCCCGTTTGCCAGAATATATCGATCGGAATTCCGCCGCGCGGATACCAATAGCCGCCGATGCGCAGCCACAGTGGCTTCATCTCCGCTACGAGCCGTTCGCCAATGCCGATCGTGCAATCCTCGTGGAAGGCCGCATGATTGCGGAATGAGGTCAGGAACAGCTTGAGCGATTTGGACTCGACGATCGTTTCGTCCGGAACATAGTCGATCATCAGATGCGCGAAATCCGGCTGGCCCGTGACAGGGCAGAGCGAGGTGAATTCGGGCGCGGTGAAACGGACGAGATAGCGCTTCGTGGGGCGCGGATTGGGAACATAATCGAGCACCGCTTCCTCGGGCGAGGCGGCGGGCGAAGACGTTTTGCCAAGATGGGTGATGCTCATCGCCTCGACTTAGGATCGGGCGCAGTGCCGCACAACTGCTGGCGTGGCGGAACGGATCGGCTATGCCGCCTCCGGTGAGCGAGACGGGGAGAAATATGGCGTTGATTGAATGGCGTTTTCCAGCAGGCGGAGCAGCGCTGGAAACGAAGGTCGGCGAAAAAGTGAACGGCCGCATCCGCGTCAGGGCTGCGTCCGGTTGCGCGCTGTGCGGCCCTTATCTCGATCTGCCGCCGGGCCCGTGCACCGCACGCGTGCTGTTCGAGCGCCCCGGCGCGGGCATGGTGAAAATGGAGATTTCTGCCGAGAAAGGAACGCGCGTCCTGGCCGAAGAGGTGTTCAGCCTGCGCGGCAAGGATCGGCTGACTCTTTCAACCGACATCGTCGATCTTATGCCCGACTGCGAGGTGCGCCTGTTCGTCAAGGGCGCGGCCGATTTCGAGATTTCAGGCGTCGAAATCGACGTCGATCGGGAAATGCCGACCGAAACATTGCATGCCGATCGCCCGATCGGTTTCGAATCGAGGAAGAGCTACGCCGACAAGATCGCAAGCGGCTTTTTCGACAAATATATGTCCGGTCCGAATGTGATGGAAATCGGCTATAAAGGGTATCTGGGCGCGACCGTGCCGATCGTCCCGCAGGCGATCGGCGTCGATGTCGGCTATCCCGGATATGAAGGGGCTCGCTTTCCGTTCGCCGACGAAAGTTTTGACGCAATTTATTCCAGCCATTGTTTCGAGCATATCGACGATTGGCTCGGCATATTGCGCGATTGGTATCGTCTGCTGAAGGTCGGGGGTTTCCTCGTCATAATCGTGCCGCACCAATTGCTGTTCGAACGCAAACGGCATTTGCCCTCGCCGATCAATCCCGACCACAAACGCTTTTATACGCCGCTGACCCTTCTGGCGGAGGTTGAGGCGGCTTTTCAGGAGAATAGCTACCGCATCCGCCATCTTGTAGAGAATGACGCCGGCTTCGACTATTCGATCATGCCCTATCAGGGAACCGACGGCTGCTACGAGATCGAGCTGGTGATCGAGAAGATCACGAAGCCCTTCTGGCATCCCGACGATGGATCGGTGCGCGCTTATCCGGCGGGCGATTTCCGCACGAGTCTCGCCCGGACGGGGCCATGGGAGCTTAGGCTCGACCTGAGCCGCAAGCACGAATGTCTGATTTTTGGCCCCTATATCGGGCTGGGGGCATCCGATTATATCGCCGAATTCCACTTCGATTGGGACGGCGGCCCGGTGCCCGATCTGGTCCTCGATATCGGAATGTTCGGCGAGCGGCTCGTGGCGGTGGAGCTCTGCAGCGACGGCCGCGACTTCAGCGATGGCAGGATCGAAATCCCGTTCACGAACCCCACCGATGGCGAAATATTCGAGTTCCGCACCTATGTCGGCGGCACGACATCGGAAGCGCGTCCGAAGTTCAAGGGTGTGGTAGTGCGCTATGCCGGGCGTGCCGGATAGGCGGTTCGACGCGACGACGGCTGGCGGTTAGAGTCGATTTTGGGTTGAAGCGGTGCTCCCTCTCCCGGCGGGAAGAGGGTTGGGTGAGGGGCAGCGAGCCGCAGGCGAG
>DATMIP010000264.1:0-4935 GCA_035554515.1 Sphingomonas sp.
CGTCGGGGGGCGGGGCGGGCCCGCTAGCCAGTGTGCGAAGCACATTCATGTCGTACCACTGGATCAGACTGTGGATCGCGTCGAAACCGATGAGGCAAAATGCCGCAAAGGCGAGTGCGCGCGGACGCCACCCACGCGCGATAAAGGCGATCGCCCCGCAGATCGAATATTCGACGAGGATGTCGCCGTACCAGACGAACCACGCGTGCATCATCCCGAAGACGAACAGCCAGAAGATACGGGAATAATGGACCCGTGCAGGCCCTGGATGCTTGTCCTCGGCGGCATCGGTGATCAGCAGCAGCGACGCCCCGAACAGCATCGTGAAGAGCCCGCGCATCTTTCCGTCCGCGACCACGTAAGCGATCGCCCATGCGGCCAGGTCGGCGCCGTGCGCGCCGCCATAATAATGGGGATCGACATATGCGTAGCCCGGCTCGCCCATCGACACGATATTCATGATCAGAATACCGCACACCGCAAAGCCGCGAATCGTGTCGAGCGTGGTGATACGGCCGGTTTGCGTCACCGTTGCCGGCCAACCCCGCGAGCGGCGATCAACGCGATAGGAATACCGACCAGGATCAGGTGCGAGAAGAGCTGCTGCGCGACCCCGATCGGTCCGGCAGCGGTTGGCAATGGTGCACCGGGCCAGCGCAACTGGCGCACGATCCAATACATGAGGATCCACAGCGCGAAACCGTAAACCATGCCGGCCAGAACTGGTCTCTGCTTCAGAATCTGAAGCCGTTGCGCGGCGAAGAGGTAGAATCCGACCATGCAGGCCATGATGCCATAATGGACCAGGATTCCCGCAATGGCGTAATCCGGATTATTGAGCGCGCGGTCCCCGAACGGCCCGCTCGCGACATATTCCAGGATCGACACAGGCCCGACGCCTTTCATCCCGCCGAACACGAACGCCGACAGGATATCCAACGTCCCGGCTATCGCCGTGGCGATCGCCCAGGTCTGAAATAACTTCATCTCATCCTCTCCCTGTTCAGCGCTCGCTGCGCCGAATCATCAATTTCAGCCCCGACCAGACCGCATCGACCGCGCACACTTTCACATCGACCAGTCCCAGCGGAAAACAAGCGTCCCGGATACTGTCCTCGGTTATATCGGTGGGGAGTTTCGCGGCCTTTTTCGGCCAGGAAACCCAGATGAATCCCGACGGGGCAAGCAGCGGCCTGAGGGCGGCAAGATGCTCGTCCAGGCGCTCGCGCTGAGTGACGAAAATATGCGCGACATCGATCGGCGCGGCGGGTGCGTCAAGCAGGACCGAGCCAGTGTTGCCGATCTCCGCGGCGACGGTCGCGGGCATTCCGTCACGCCAGGTGCGCGCGCCCGGTGTCATTCCGAGCTTGGCCGACAATGGTGTGTTCGAATAGCCAGCGGTCATGGCTGCCCCCGTATCAACAAGCTCGCACAGCGAACTTCACTCGGCAAGCATCATGCCAGCGCCGCATCCGCCCCCATCAAAGCCGGAAAGAATTCCTCATTTGCCGTGCGCAGCGCATCCAGCGTGACGCAATAATCGCCTGTCTCGCATTCGAAGATGATGCGGTTGGCGATCGTGCGGCCGATCGGCTCGGCTTCGATTCCGTTCGCCTTCGCACCCGCCAGAAAGCCGAGCAGCGCATGATCGTGGAGCGTCACCAGATAGAGCCCCTGATCCTCGGCGAACCACGAGCCCGCAAGCCCGAACGGCGACGGACCGTCGATAAGCGCGCCGCAACGACCTGCAAGCGCCATTTCCGCCACTGCCACCGCGACCCCACCGTCGGACACATCATGGCACGCGGTGATCCACCCGTGCTCGATACCGGCCCGAACGAAATCGCCGGTCGCGCGCTCCGCCGCCAGGTCAACAGGTGGCGGCGGTCCCGCTTCACGTCCTTCAAGGCCGTGCAGTTCGCGCAACCATAGCGACTGGCCAAGATGCCCCTTACGGGAACCGACCAGAACGATGATGTCGCCTTTGTCGCGAAAGCCGATCCCGATCGAGCGTTTCCAGTCCTTCAGCAGTCCGACCCCGCCGATCGCCGGCGTCGGCAGGATCGCGCTACCACTTCCGTCCTCATTCTTCGTTTCGTTATAGAGCGATACGTTGCCGCTCACGATCGGGAAAGCGAGCGCCGCGCAGGCTTCGGCCATCCCTTCGATGCAGCCCACGAACTGCCCCATGATCTCGGGCCGCTGCGGGTTGCCGAAATTCATGCAATCGGTGGTCGCAAGCGGCGTCGCCCCAACCGCGGTAAGGTTGCGCCAGCATTCCGCGACCGCCTGCTTTCCCCCTTCATAAGGGTCGGCATAGCAATAACGCGGCGTGCAATCGGTGCTGATCGCCAAGCCCTTGGGCGTGCCGTGGACGCGCACCACCGCTGCATCGCCGCCCGGACGCTGGATCGTATCGGCGCCGACCATGTGATCATATTGCTCCCAGATCCAGCGACGCGAGGCGAGATCGGGCGAACCCATCAACTTGATCAGATCAAGGGCGAGATCGCTGCATTCCGGCAAGTCGGAAGGCTGGGCCGGCGCCTCCGTCCGCACCCACGGCCGATCATAGCAGGGCGCTTCGTCGGCCAGAGGACCAAGCGGGATATCGCACACGGTGTCGCCGTTGAAGGTCAGCACCATGCGGCCGGTTTCGGTGACGTGGCCGATCACCGCGAAATCCAGTTCCCATTTCTTGAAAATCGCCTCGGCAAAATCCTCGCGGCCAGGCTTCAATACCATGAGCATGCGCTCCTGGCTCTCGCTCAACATCATCTCATACGGCGTCATGCCCGCTTCGCGGCAGGGAACCGCGTTCATGTCGAGTTCGATGCCGACCCCGCCCTTCGATGCCATTTCCACCGAGGAGGACGTCAGCCCCGCCGCGCCCATATCCTGGATGGCGACGATCGCGTCCGAAGCCATCAATTCGAGGCAAGCTTCGATCAGCAGCTTTTCGGTGAACGGATCACCCACCTGGACCGTAGGCCGCTTCTCGTCCGAATTCTCGCCGAAATCCGCCGATGCCATCGTCGCGCCGTGGATACCGTCGCGTCCTGTTTTGGAGCCGACGTAGACGATCGAATTACCCACGCCTGAGGCGGCGGAATAGAAAATCCTGTTGGTCTCCGCGACGCCGACCGTCATCGCATTGACGAGGATATTGCCGTCATACGCCGCATGGAAATTGACCTCGCCGCCCACCGTGGGGACGCCAACACAATTGCCGTAGCCGCCGATTCCATGGACGACGCCGGCGATCAGATGACGCATTTTCGGATGGTCGGGCCGGCCAAACCGCAAGGCATTCAGGTTCGCCACCGGGCGCGCACCCATCGTGAAGACGTCGCGCAAAATCCCGCCCACTCCGGTCGCCGCGCCCTGATAAGGCTCGATGTAGGACGGGTGGTTGTGGCTCTCCATCTTGAATATCGCGGCTTGCCCATCGCCAATATCGATCACGCCGGCATTCTCGCCGGGGCCGCAAATCACCTGCGGGCCGGTCGTGGGCAGTTTCTTCAGGTGAATGCGGCTCGATTTGTAGCTGCAATGCTCGGACCACATGACCGAAAATATGCCGAGTTCGGTAAGATTGGGTTCACGCCCCAGCGCGTGAAGCACGCGCTCATATTCCTCTTCCGACAGGCCGTGTTCGGCGACGATGGCAGGGCTGATCTCGCTCATGCGGCGAGCCGATAGCGAACCCGGGCGTCGCGTCCAAAGAAAAAGGCCGGTGGAGCATCCTCCACCGGCCCCAACATGGGAGAATGACGCAAAAATCAGCCTTCGCAGGGTTGGCCGTTGAGGGTGATTGTCTTGGCATCGGCGGAGCCGGTCAACGTATATTTACCCCCTGTGTAGGGTGCACCCGCGCTCGGCGCGGCCAGATTGGTCGGCGCGCCGCTCTTCTCCGTGCGCAGGTTCGCGGTCATGTTGTCGTTGAACCAGTCGATATAGAAGAGGCTGTTATCCTTGCAGCGATAGGATTTGCTCGCGAGCATCGCCGGCGGCAGCTTGACCGGCGGCGCGGCCTTGATCTGTTCGGCGGTGGGGTCGTTTGGTCCTCCACCGGCTACGATCGTAGTCGGCTTGGTATCGCAAGCGGCGAGGAGGGCGAGGGCGGCGAGCGGCAGGGCGCGAGTCATGCGATGGTTCATAGATCTCCATCCTTCGCGGGTGCGGCAATTTACGTCAAGAGTGTTGACGCTGTTGTTGCAATAAGTCTCGAAGCAATGCGCCGAAGCGTTGCCTTTCATGCTACAATCGAAGCTTGCTTGCCCCGCTTCGGCCCCTTGCCTATCGCTCCCATATGACAAAGCCCGCTTCCGGTATCCCAGCCCTTGTCGGTAACACCCCGCTCGTCCGGCTGGAGGGGCCCAGCCAGGCGACTGGCTGCGAAATATTGGGCAAGTGCGAATTCATGAACCCCGGCGGATCGGTCAAGGATCGTGCCGCTTTGTATATAATCGAGGATGCCGAGGCCAACGGCACGCTCGCGCCGGGCGGGCTGATAGTCGAGGGAACGGCCGGAAATACCGGGATCGGCCTCGCCCTGATCGGCAATGCCAAGGGGTATCGAACCACGATCGTGATTCCCGAGACGCAGAGCCAGGAAAAGAAGGACACACTCCGCGCGCTCGGCGCCGAGCTGATCGAAGTCGCACCCACGGCCTATTCGAACCCGGCCCATTATGTGCATACGTCGCGCCGGATCGCTGAGGAGACGCCGGGCGCCCTCTGGTCCAATCAGTTCGACAATACCGCCAATCGCCTCGCTCATATCCGTACTACCGCGCCGGAAATATGGTCGCAGACCGGTGGCCGGGTGGATGCCTTTACCTGTTCGGTCGGGACCGGCGGCACTCTTGCCGGGGTCGGGCTTGGCCTCAAGGAATTTCGCGAGGATATCGTGATCGCCCTTGCTGATCCCCA
>DATMIP010000265.1:0-2546 GCA_035554515.1 Sphingomonas sp.
GCGCTCGATTCGGCCGAATCCGCGACAGAGCAGGCCGTCAGGGCGGAAAAATTCGAGGAGGCGATGGCCGCGTTGGCCAGGCTGCGCGGTCCGATCGACACCTTCTTTGATAGCGTTACCGTGAACGACCCCGATCCTGCCAAACGGATTGCCCGCCTCAAACTGCTGACGCGGATCAGGACCGCCGTGCATCGCGTCGCCGATTTTTCGAGGATCGAAGGGTAGCGCTACCGCTGCTTTTGACGGCCAACCTGACTTGAAAACGCTTTCAAATCGTTCAACTTGATCGCTTTAGCTCGCCGGCCTAGCTATGCTGCAGTGCGACATGATACAATAAGGAGTTGTTTGGGTATGGCGAGCGTGCCGGTGAGTTTCGAGCAGGAACGCTATGTCTATCGCTTCGGCGGCGGCGTTTCCGATGGCGGAAACGGGGACAAGAATTTGCTCGGCGGCAAAGGCGCCAACCTCGATGGCATGGCCTCGATCGGCCTGCCCGTGCCCCCCGGCTTCACGATTTCGACCCTGGTCTGCACGCTTTATTATGAGGAGGGGGGCGCCTTCCCCGACAGCCTGCGCGCCGAAGTCGCGCAGGGCCTGGCGCATATCGAGAAAGTTACAGGGAAGGCTTTCGGGGATGCCGCCGATCCCTTGCTCGTTTCGGTCCGATCGGGCGCGCGCACCTCGATGCCGGGAATGATGGACACGGTGCTGAACCTGGGCCTCAACGACCGGACAGTCGTCGGACTGGCCGCGACGAGCGGTGACGAACGCTTCGCATGGGACAGCTATCGCCGTTTCATCCAGATGTATGCCGATGTCGTGCTCGAGCTGGATCATGGCGCGTTCGAGGAAGCGCTGGAAATCGCCAAGGAGGATCGCGGCGTCAGCCTCGATACCGAACTGACGGCGGGCGATCTCAAGGATCTGGTCGCAACCTACAAGGGCCTGGTCGAGGACCAGTGGAAGAAGCCCTTCCCGCAGGACGTGCAGGACCAATTGTGGGGCGCGATCGGCGCGGTGTTCGGATCGTGGCAGTCGGATCGCGCGAAGGTCTATCGCCGCCTGCACGACATTCCGGGAGACTGGGGAACCGCGGTCAACGTCCAGGCAATGGTGTTCGGCAATATGGGTGAGACGTCGGCGACCGGTGTCGCCTTCACCCGCGATCCGTCGACCGGCGAGCGCGCTTATTATGGCGAATTCCTGATCAACGCGCAGGGCGAGGACGTCGTCGCCGGCATCCGCACGCCTCAATATCTTACCAGGGCCGCGCGCGAGCGGGCGGGCGCCAAGGCGACCTCGATGGAAGAGGCGATGCCCGAAACCTACGCCGAATTGGCGCGCGTATTCGACCTGCTCGAAAACCATTATCGCGACATGCAGGACATCGAATTCACGGTGCAGCAAGGCAAATTATGGATGCTGCAGACGCGCGCGGGCAAGCGCACCGCTACCGCCGCGCTCAAGATCGCGGTCGACATGGCGAACGAAGGGTTGATCACGCAGGATGAGGCGGTCGCGCGGGTGGATCCATCCGCGCTCGATCAATTGCTCCATCCAACGCTCGATCCCAACGCGCCGCGCGACGTGATCGCAAAGGGCCTGCCCGCATCGCCGGGGGCGGCTTCGGGCCAGGCCGTGTTCGACGCCGACACAGCCGAAAAGCGCGCCGCGGCCGGCGACGCGGTGATCCTCGTGCGCGTTGAAACCTCGCCCGAGGATATTCACGGCATGCACGCCGCCAAGGGTATATTGACCGCCCGCGGCGGGATGACGAGCCACGCGGCCGTCGTCGCGCGCGGCATGGGCCGGCCGTGCGTTTCGGGGGTCGGCAGCCTCGCGATCGACCCCAAAGCCAAGCTGTTCCGTGTCGGCGGACGCGAGGTGCGCGAGGGCGATATCGTCACGATCGACGGTGCTACCGGCGAAGTGATGCTGGGCGAGGTCGCGACCGTGCAGCCGGCGCTGGCGGGTGACTTCGGCGTGCTGATGGCATGGGCCGACGATGTGCGGCGGCTCAGGATCCGCGCCAACGCCGAAACGCCGCTCGACTGCCGCACCGCGCGCCGCTTCGGCGCCGAGGGGATCGGCCTTTGCCGGACCGAGCATATGTTCTTCGACGCCGGGCGCATTTCCGCGGTCCGCCAGATGATCCTTGCCGAGGATGAAGCCGGCCGCCGCGCCGCGCTCGATAAATTGCTGCCCGCGCAGCGCAGCGATTTCGCCGAGATCTTCGAGATCATGGCCGGCCTGCCGGTGACGATCCGCCTGCTCGATCCGCCGCTCCACGAATTCCTGCCGCACGAGGAGGAGGAATATGCCGAGGTGGCACAGGCCTCGGGCGTGTCGGTCGAACAGCTCAAGCGCCGCGCGGCCGAGCTGCACGAATTCAATCCGATGCTGGGGCATCGCGGCTGCCGGCTCGGCATCACCTATCCCGAAATCTACGAGATGCAGGCACGCGCCATCTTCGAGGCGGCGGTCGACGTCGCGCGCAAGACCGGCGAGGCGCCGATCCCGGAAGTGATGGTGCCGCTCGTCGCGAC
>DATMIP010000266.1:0-5740 GCA_035554515.1 Sphingomonas sp.
GTTCCGCCGGGTGGTGTCGAAATGGCTCGATCGGCCAGCAGCCCATCCCAGATCGAATGGAGGTTGGCGCGCGGGATGAAGCCGTAACTCCCCTTCACCTTGTTCCCCCCCTGATCGCCATGCAGTTCGGCGCCATGGAGCGGCTGGTGGAGATCGCCCACGAAATGAACAAGGAAGGCCAGCGCCATTAGCCGGTCGCGCGCAGGCAAATGACGATCGGCGATCATGCGCTGGGCGCGTGCGATCTGGGCGGAGACGCAATTACCGCCGGCGCACAGCTCCTTGATATCGAACGGCTTGCAGATGTCTGCATCCTGGTAATGCCAGGCAAAGGCGTAATTGAACCGGTCGCCGAGGGTCTTGATGCAATCGGGCCAGACCGAAGCCTGCTCGATCGTGCGCGCCGGACAGGTGGGCGTTTCCAGCAATTTCTGACGGCTCAACAGCCACTGGATCGACGTGCGCGTGCGCGGCTGGACCAGCCTCATCGCAATTTCGGCCGTGGTTTCGTGGCCATATTCCCACCATGCGGCGGCGGGGGAGGGGAGCAGGAACAAGCCGAAGGCTGCAAGCAGCGTCTGAAGGCGGCGGATCATGCCATGTGGGTTAGACAAAGTGCGTGACGGCGCAAGGTCACTCGTCGCTGTAGATGGCAATGTCCGGACCGGAATCGTGCGTCGCCATGGCGCGGTACATCGCCTTGGTATTGAACGCCCAGCCGCCGGAGCCGTCGGGAGAAACCACGATAAGGCCGCCTTTGCCGCCGAGATCGCCAAGTTCATCGATCAACGTATCGGCCGCATCCTCGATATTCCACCCGGCCAGCCGGATGCGCGCGCAAATCTCATGCGCCACACCGAGGCGGATGAAATATTCACCAGCGCCCGTGCACGACACCGCGGCAGCCCGATCATCGGCATAGGTTCCAGCACCGATAAGCGGTGAATCACCCACCCGACCCCATTTCTTGCCGGTGAGCCCGCCAGTCGACGTTGCGGCGGCGACATGGCCCTCACCGTCGACAGCAACGGCACCAACCGTGCCATATTTCATAGCGCTGTCGAACGGCATGTCCGGATTGGCGAGGATTTCGTCGAGCTGGCGGCGGCGTTCCAGCGTTTCGAACCAGTCGGGCTCGGCTGCCTCGATGCCGTGCGCCCGGCCGAAACTGTCCGCGCCCGCGCCTGCCAGGAAGACGTGGGACGAGTTGGTCATCACCTCGCGCGCCAGCAGTATCGGATTCCTTGTCGATCGTACGCCTGCCACCGCGCCTGCATCCAGATTGGCGCCATCCATGATTGCGGCATCGCATTCGATCCGGCCTTCGGCGGTAAGAACAGAGCCTCGCCCGGCGTTGAAGTGTGGATCGTCTTCCAGCACCCGCACCGCGGCCTGTACCGCATCGATCGCCGCGCCGCCGTCGCGCAGTATGAAGGCCCCGGCATCGAGCGCTGCCGCCAGCGCCGCGCGAGCCGCTGCATCTTCGGCGGCGCCCAGATTGTCGCGTGTCATGCTGCCCGCGCCGCCGTGGATGACGATGGTCCAGGTCGGCGCGGGTTTGGTCATGGAGCGGTTCTAGACCAGCACGATACTTGCGGAAACCGGCTTGACGCCGGCACGGCGTTTCAGCCCGATAAGCGGCCGCAACGGCCGGATCGAACGGCCGATCAGGTAAAAGGCCCAGCATCCGGCGAACGTTGCCGCTACCAGGATCAGGAAGCGCTCAAGCCCTGTCGTGGGCGTGCTCAGCAACCAATAGCCGATCACGATGATCACCGTCTGGTGGATGATGTAAAAGGGAAAGACTGCCTCTGCGAGCATCGGCCGCCATTTGCTGTCGCGGTTCCAGTGCGTTTCTGCGAGGCCGACAAGGGCAACGATCGCGCCCCACGCCTCGGTCGAGCGCGAGACACGGTATAACAGACCGAGCGCATAGCCCATCCGTGTATCGCCTGGATAAGCGAGTTCGGCCCAGGCGAGATAGGCCCAACCAAGGATTGCAGCGACACCGGCTATCTTCCACCAGCGCGCGACCGCGGCGCGAACGGGACGCGAATGACGCAGCAACACGCCGAACAGGAAGGCGCTGAAATAATCGAGGTGCGCGCTCCAGTCGTTGACGAACAGGTGGGTATCCGACCAGCCCGGCGACACGAAATTATGGATCAGGAAGAAAGTCACGACACCGAAAGGCAGCAAGGCCGGGCTTGCCAGCACGCTTTCGGCAACGCTCGTCACGCCGGCAATCCATGCCTTGGGCAACTTCAGCAATGCGCCCCACAACAGGGTGTAAGCGAGCAGATAGACCACGAACCACAGGTGCATGTAGGTCGGCATGAACACGTCATCGATGACCTGCGGCCGATAGTAATCGTGGGCCAGGAAATAGCCGAAACCGTGCATATAACCATGCTGGGTTACCAGCTCGACCCACGGCTGCGGCGTCACGATCACCGCCATGCCGAACAGCAAAGGAATGCCGAGCCGAGCCAGCCGCGAGGGCATCAACGCGCCGACGCCGGGGCTGCGTTCGAGCAAGGCCGCGCTGGCGAATCCCGACACGACGAACAGTAGCGAAAGGCGCCACGGATTGGTCAGGAACATCGGGATCGTCGCCCAGGCGATCGGCGGCGTCATCTTGACCGAGAATGCCCACGGCACGAACGCCATACCGACATGATAGAGGATGAGAAGCTGGAAGGCGCCGATGCGCAGCCAGTCCATGCCGTAATGCCGGGTTGCCGGCTTGCCCTTTTCCATTGCCGTTTCTCCGCTGGCGGTTGGTGATGAAGCGGGGCTAGATCGGCGTGGGTCGGAACCGCGACAGCAAGGTGACGGCCCGCGGTGACACGGGGATGAGCGAAATAGTGGCAGGGACGAATGGCGGTGATACCGGGGCGAACGGCGCGTGCCGCAAGCTCGCGCTCGCAATGGCAGCGGTCTTCCTGCTGGTTTTGGCGCTGATCACGGTCGGCAATGCCGAATCGATGATCAGCGATTTCGACGCTGCCGGGGTGCATGAAACGCTGGTCCACATCTGGACGTGGCAGGTCACGAGCGTGCTCGCCTGGCTGTGCGTGACCGTGCCTATCTGGTGGGGCGTGGCCCACGCGCGGCCGCCGCGCTTCGTGTGGCCAATCGTGGCGATCCTGTTTGTGGCCGGATTGCCGGTCGCTTCAGGCCTGCACATCGCGCTGATGATAGCGTTTCGCAGCCTGGTCTATGCGTTTCAGGGCGAAAGCTATCAGTTCCAAGGTGGCATCGCTAACCCGTATCTCTACGAATTTCGCAAGGACGTGCCCACCTATCTCCAGTTCGTGACGCTCGCCGCGCTTTGCCAGTGGCTGCTGGCCCGGGTCGGCGCTAAGGAGCCGCCAGCTGAGCTGCCACAAGATCGCTTTCTTTCGGTTAGCGACGGCGCGGTCACGCATCAGGTGCCGATTGACGATATCGTCCAGATCGCCGCTGCCGGCAATTATGTGGAGATCGAGGCCGCTGGGCGAACCTTGCTCAACCGTGCCACGCTCGCGACGATGGAGGGGGAACTGGGCCACCGTTTCGTTCGCATCCATCGCAGCCGCCTGGTCAATCGCGATGCCATCCGGCGCATCGAGACCAACCAGTCGGGCGACTTCGAAGTGGTGCTGGCGGATGGTCGTAGCTTGAAGGGCAGCCGCCGGTATCGCCAGGGGCTGTAACTCAACCGTTGGCGGGCCGTCGCCCCGCGGCAGGGCGCCCCGCAAGATATTACTCTGCGAGGACCCCGGAGGCCGGCGCCGCAAGAGGTTGTCCAGCCCCGTTTGCGGCCGCCTCACGAGGTGAATTCCAATCCCCAGCGGTGCCGGCCTCCGCCGGCACGACGATCGGTCGCAACCGCCTTTGAACCGTAAGCTCCAGCGCCTATAGAAAGCTCATGTCCTCGGTACGCCCCTGGCGCGATATTACGCGCCGTCAGTCACGCCAGATCATGGTCGGCAATGTTCCGGTGGGCGGCGGTGCGCCGATCACGGTGCAGACGATGACGAACACGCCGACCGACGATGTGCGCGCGACGGTCGATCAGATCCGGCGCTGCGAAGATGTCGGCGCCGACATCATTCGCGTTTCCTGCCCCGATGAAGCCTCGACCACGGCGCTGAAGCAGATCGTTCGCGCATCGCATGTGCCGATCGTGGCCGATATCCATTTCCACTATAAGCGCGCGCTCGAGGCGGCGGATGCGGGTGCCGCGTGCCTGCGCATCAACCCCGGCAATATCGGCTCGGCATCGCGCGTTGCCGAAGTTGTGCGCGCGGCTAAGACCAATGGCTGCTCGATGCGGATCGGCGTCAACGCCGGCAGCCTGGAACGCGATCTGCTCGAAAAATATGGCGAGCCGTGCCCGGAGGCGTTGGTCGAAAGCGCTCTCGACCATATCAAATATCTGCAGGATCTCGATTTCCACGAATATAAGGTGGCGGTAAAGGCGTCGGACCTGTTCCTGGCGGTGGCAGCCTATCAGCAGCTCGCCGAGGTCGTCGATTGCCCGCTCCATCTCGGCATTACCGAGGCCGGCGGGCTGATTGGCGGGACCGTCAAATCCTCGATCGGGATGGGTAGCCTGCTCTGGTACGGTATCGGCGATACGATCCGCGTGTCGCTCTCGGCCGAGCCGGAGGAAGAGGTGCGCGTTGGCTTCGAGATGCTCAAGGCACTCGGACTGCGCCAGCGCGGCGTTCGCGTGATTTCCTGCCCGTCTTGCGCGCGCCAGGGTTTCGACGTGATCCGCACTGTCGAGGCACTTGAGGCGCGGTTGACGCATATCCGCACGCCGATGTCGCTCTCCGTACTCGGCTGCGTCGTCAATGGTCCGGGCGAGGCGCGCGAGACCGACATCGGCCTGACCGGCGGCGGGAATGGCAAGCATATGGTCTATTTGTCAGGCGTGACCGATCATATTGTCCAGGACGAGGATATGATCGATCATATCGTCAGGTTGGTCGAAGCGAAGGCGGCCGAAATCGAAGCGGCCAACGCGGCCATCGCGGTTGCCGCCGAGTGACGCCGGAACGGCTGTAACTCGGTAGCAACCCCCGACCTCTATCGGGGGGAGCCATGCGGGCGGCTCTAATGTCCATGATATTGTTCGGGCTGGCGATCGGGTTTCTGATACCCGTCGGCAAGCCCGTCTCGCGGGCCGCAGAGGTGGCACCCCCCTACGATCGGCCATACGAGGTCCGCCACGACACGATCCTGGCGCGTGCCGCCAATGGCCATTTCTACACCGATGCCTTAGTGAACGGGAAGCAGGTGCGCTTCGTAGTGGATACGGGCGCCACCAACATTGCGCTTACCCTCGACGATGCGCGCACCGCCGGCATCCAGGTCGATCCGAGCAAGTTCGAGGTGGTTGGCACAGGGGCTTCGGGTGCTGTGACCGCGCAGGTTGTCAGCCTCGCCGAGGTCGATCTTGTCGGAAAGCGCGCGCAAGGTGTCAAGGCGATGGTGCTGCAGGGGTTGGAAGTATCGCTGCTCGGCCAGAATTATCTTCGCCAGCTTCGCTCGGTTGAAATTAACGCGGATACGATGACCTTGCACTGATCCGCGCCCGGCGCTTCCCCCTGAAACGACAAAGCTTTAGGGGCGCGTGCAATGCGCCGCGTCTCTCCCATGATCGCCTTTGCCGTCGCTTGCCTCGGTATAGCGAGCTTTTCGTGCATGGACGCGGTAATGAAGGGGCTGTCGATTGCGATCGGCGCCT
>DATMIP010000267.1:0-3018 GCA_035554515.1 Sphingomonas sp.
ACATTGCATTCATTATCGACCCCCGCCTGCATCGCGGAGGCGACCGCGGCGGCCTGATCGGGCGCATATTTATGATTGTCGGCGATGTCCTTCACCGCGTCGCAATCCGACACGACATAGCCGTTGAAGCCCCACGCACCGCGCAAATGCTCCTTCAGCAGAAGATCGCTCGCGCAGGCGGGCTGGCCGTCGATCCGGTTATAGGCGCACATGACCGAGCCGGCTTTGCCTTCCACGATCGTGGCGCGGAATGCCGGCAGGTAGGTGTCCTCCAGGTCATGGCGCGAGATGAAGACGTTGGCGGCGTGCCGCGTCGATTCCGGCCCGCTATGGACGGCGAAATGTTTGGGCGTCGCGATCACGTTCGGCAGGTCGGGATTGTCGCCCTGCATGCCCGTCACGAATGCCACACCCGTGCGCGCGGTCAGGTAAGGGTCCTCGCCATAGGTTTCCTGTCCGCGCCCCCAACGCGGATCACGGAAGATGTTGATGTTCGGCGACCATGTATCCAATCCGGTCCCGATCTTGCCAAGCTTGCCCGTCTGCCGCCCGAGCGTGTGCAAAGCCCGGACTTCGGTGCTGATAGTGGCCGCGACATCGTGAATGAGCGGCGCATCGAAGGTTGCGGCAAGGCCGATCGGCCCGGGAAAATTGGTGGTCGGCAGCGTCCCGATCGCGCCGTGCAGCGATTCGGTCCACCAATTATAAGCCGGAATGCCAAGCCTCGGGATAGCCGGCGCGGTGTTGACCAATTGCCCGATCTTCTCCTCGGTCGTCAGCTTGGCGACGAGGTTGGCCGCCAGCCTTTCGGCGTCCGCGCGGAGATCCGACACGGGAGCCGGATCCGACACCGGCTGCGCCGTCCAGGCGGTGCCGCCGAAGGCGACGCCAGCGACGAGACAAGATCGTGCAATTGATAAAAATTTCAATGACATAACGTAACCTCTCATTGGCATTCTCTTTATTTTGACATTAGCGGGATCGGTCCGGGCGCTGCTTCTCTTTCGGACGCATGCTTCTGAAGACCCAGGTGCCTCGGCGCGCCGAGACGACGACGTCATCGTCGCCGTCGCCATCGACATCGCCGACGGCAATCTGGTTGCCGACGCCGGCCCTGTTGCTGATCAATTTGGCGATGAACGACACTTTTCCTCCGGTGCGCACCAGCTTGAACCAATAGAGCAGCGGCTGGCCCTGGGGATCCGCGTCGAGGCCGGTATCGAGGTGGGCCCACCAGCGCTTGCCCGTTACGATATCGGGCAGGCCGTCCTGATCGATATCGGCGAGAGCGAGCGCGTGGAGCTCGGAGAAAGCTGCCGGATCGCTGCCCAAGGGTACGCCGGTTATCGGGTGGCGCTCGAAGCTGATCTCGCCCGCGTGGCGGACCTGGCGATGCCAGCTCAGCCCCCAGCCATGCGCATCGTCGGCCGACGCGACATCGACCAATCGGTCGCCATCGAAATCCGCGATCAGCATGTCCGCGCCCTGGCCGAAGGGATAGGGGTGAAAACGCCATGGCAGATCGAGCGAAGCAGGTTGCTGCCACCAGCCCTTCGCGCTGACGATGTCGACGCGTTTGTCGCCATCGATATCGCCCAGACCCATGCCGTGCGGGCCCCATTTGCCGGCATCCGACACCGGATGGAAAGTCCATGGCGCGGTCGGTCGCCCCGGGTCGCCTTTGAGATAACCGATGCGGCCGTCAAACTGGGTCGCGATCTCGATCAGACCATCTCCGTCAAGGTCGGCGGCCGCGATCGATTCAGCCGGTACCGATTCGAACAATTTGAATTGTTTCCAGCTGCGGTTTCGCGGGCCGGGATTGGCGAACAGCAGGAGCGGCCGGGGGCCAGGCCCCCCGCCACGCACCACGAGGGCATCGGGAAACCCATCGCCGGTGACGTCGGCTACGATCGAAAGAGGGGCGGAGGAATATCCATTCATGCTCGCCGGTTCGCCGTCGTAGATTGCGCGCGAGACGGTGAAGTCGGGACCTGGATAATAACGTGGGCCCGCCACCAGATCGGGATGGCCGTCGCGATTCACGTCAGCGATCGCGACTGTTTCGGAATTGAAAAGCGGATCGACTTGCTGCGCCGCAAAGTTCGCACCGGTCGTCTCCGGAGGGAAGCGGCGCAGATCGGCTGGCTCGACCAGCACCGATCGGATCTCGATGCGCCCGCGGGTCGGAGCCGCCAGCGCGATCGCGCCCTCCGCTTGCGGTTCCTGCAGTCTGATCTCGCGATAGACTTCGATCCGCTTATTATCGAGCCAGCCGCTCAATCCTTCGCCGCGCGCGGTAATTTCCAGTCGCCGCCAGGCACCGGCGACCGGCAATGGCATTTGTGTCACCTCCAGCCTTTGGCCGGGCGCCGTCGTCGCGCCGATGTCAGCGTCGGCCAGCGAAATGCGGATCGCGTTCTGACCCTCCTTCAGGGTCAAGGCCGCGCCAGCGCAATCGCGTTCACAACGAAACACCAGAACAAGGTGCACGTCCTGGAACGTGTCGCGTGTTCGCAGCTCGGCCGCGCCCGGCACGGCTTCGGCAGGCCGGCCTTTGTCCATATGCCATCCGGGGGCGGCGACCCACAAAGCGACCGGCGCAAGGACGAGCGACCAATGAAACATCAGCCCGTTCCGATGGCCTGGGCGATGGTCGCGACCAGCGATCGTGCCGCCAACAGCGCATCGGGCGGCGGCATGCTGCCACGCGCCGGATAGAGCTCCACCGAATAGATGCCGCGAAAGCCCGCCGCCTCGGAAGCCTTCACCAGCGGCGCGATATCATATCCCACGTGCCGATAGGCAGTGTCGAAGGCGATACCCTTGGCCGAGACCAATGCGAGCGTCGGAAACAGAAGGGCAAGGTCCGCGATCCGCTCGCTCGTGGTATCCCCGGCGCTGTTGCCCCAATCGGCGAGGCTTCGGCAGAAGGGATGGTCTACCTTGCGCACAATCTCCGCCACCGCGGCGGGTGTCGTGGTGTAGCCGGTATGGTTCTCGACAAGGACCTTCACG
>DATMIP010000268.1:0-15427 GCA_035554515.1 Sphingomonas sp.
TGATTCCACGACCCTCTTTGTCAACCCGCGCGAGCGGGTCTATGGGCAAGTCTCAATGCTCATTCATCCACTTATAACCGATACCGCAACACTCACCGAACTCTGCGCAAGGCTGGCCAGGAGCCCCTATGTCGCGGTCGATACCGAGTTCATGCGCGAAAATACTTATTGGCCCGAGCTGTGCCTGGTGCAGATCGCCGACGAACATGAGGCGGCGGCGATCGATCCGCTCGCGCCGGACATAGACCTGGCTCCCCTGCTGGACCTGATGGTCAACAATGAAGACGTGCTCAAGGTCGTCCATGCGGGCGGGCAGGATATCGAAATCGTCTACAATCTGACCCAGCGCACGCCGCACCCCCTCTTCGACACGCAGATCGCGGCGATGGCGTTGGGGATGGGCGAGCAGGTCGGCTATTCGAACCTGGTCGAAAGCATGACGGGCGTGAAGCTCGACAAGGGCGCGCGGTTCACCGACTGGAGCCGGCGGCCATTGGACAAGCGCCAGATCGATTATGCGATCGGCGACGTCACCTATCTGATCCAGATATTTCCGCACATGCTGGAAAAGCTGCGCAAGACCGGCCGCGGGGCCTGGCTTGACGACGAAATGGAGCGGATCGCCGACCCGGCCAACTACGTCAACGATCCCGAACTGTCGTGGCAGCGGATCAAGGTCGCGAGCCGCAAGGCCGAAGTGCTTGGGCGGCTGAAGGCGATCGCGGCATTTCGCGAGCGCGAGGCGCGCCGGAAGAATTTGCCGCGCGGGCGTCTGGTCAAGGACGAGACGCTCGCCGACATCGCGGTCCATCCGCCGCGCAGCCAGGGCGATCTGGCCAAGGTCCGTGGGCTCGCCGCCAGCTGGGCGAATAACGAAATCGGCGCGCGTTTGATGGGGGCGATCGAGGGTGCAACGTCCCTACCCGACGAGGAGATGCCGCCGCGCGAAGACCGCCGGCCCGGCTTGGGCAAGGAAGGCGCGCTGGTCGCGGATCTCCTCAAGCTGCTGCTCAAGATTCGCTCGCGCGAATCGGATGTCGCCCCCCGCCTGATCGCGCGCACCGACGAGCTCGACGCGATGGCGGCAGGCCAGCGTGAAGGACTGCAGATGCTCAGCGGCTGGCGCTACGACGTGTTCGGTAAGGACGCGCTCGCGTTGGTCGAGGGCCGGATGGCGTTCAGCGTGAGGGATGGCAAGATGGTGATGAGCGAGCTTGGCTGACGCGCGCCGCGCCCGGCTTCGGTGTCAGGCTGTGCGTAGCTCGACGCCGAGCGTGAGCGCGTTCGCTAATAATTTGTGGCGACGCTCGACCGCTTCGCCGTAGAGCGCGGTATCATCCCCGCGCAACGTCATCAGCACCGAGCCGCGTTCAATCGCCAGCGCACTGGATTCGAGCGGTTCGGACACACCGCCCGACAGGCGCTGACCGAGCCGCATGGCCAGGCCCCACCGCATGGCTCTGGCCGCAGCGTCGTAACCGATCAGCCGGTTGACGATAGGGCAAACGCCCTCGCCGCCGAAATGGGTGAACAGCGCCTGCCCCAACATCGCGCGGCCAGCCGCATCGATCGACACCCAATTGCCATGGAGCGCGACGTCGAGCCCACGTTCGGCGCGGAATTCGGGATGCGCGCGCCAGCCAACATCGGCGAGCAGGCAGGCGGCATGGCGCAAGCGAGCGAGGTGCGGCGGCTCGCTGATGAATAAGGGCGCGATCCAGCGATCGAGCAGGTCGCCATGCTCGGGAAAGCGGCCCTGCCGTATCCCTTCCTCCCGCGTCGCCTCGATCAGGGGATCGAGTGCGCGGACGTCAGCGGGGAGACTGCTGTGGAGAAGCCCCTCACGAAGCCCATAAGCCGAGACGATCAGTGCTGATGGCTTGAGCCGACGTACCAGAGCCGCAAGGAGCATCGCAGCGTCACCCAGGGAGCCAAGACGCGATGAGGCGATGCTGGCGATGCTCTTGATCCGCTTTGAATCAAGCTGTCCAAGCGCGCGCACCAACCGCTGCGCTTCGGACGGGGCCATCAGATATTGATGGACGATGGGCAGCGGATAATCAGTCAACGCCTGATGCAGGCGCGCAAGCGCACGCCACGAACCGCCGACCATGTAGAAGGGCTTGCCTTCGGCAGTGGCGTTCCACCCGGCCTTGCCCAGCGCCTTGTCGAGCACCCGATCGAGCGCGCGCGCCGAACCTAACTTCATCTGTGCGACCCGCAGAACCCCGAAGGGGATCGAGATGCCCTGCCCTACCCCGCCATCGCCGACGCCGACCAACTCCAGGCTGCCGCCGCCAAGATCGCCGACAATGCCGTTCGCTTCGGGAATGGCGGCGAGCACGCCGTGGCCCGCGAGCGAAGCCTCGGCCGTTCCCGGCAACAATTCGACTGGCAGGCCGATGGCAGCGAGCCGCGCCATGAAATCCGGACCATTGCTCGCGTCGCGAACCGCCGCGGTGGCGACCGTGCGAAGCTTGATGACGCCCATATCCTGCGCGAGGCGGCGGAAGCGTGCGAGCGCGCCGACCGTGCGCTCGACCGCCTCCTTATCGAGCAGGCCGGTCTTGCCGAGGCCCTTCCCAAGCCCTGCCATGATCTTTTCATTGAACAAAATCGACGGGATGCGCCCCTCGCCTTCATATATAACGAGGCGGATTGAGTTCGACCCGATATCGATGATGCCAATCGGCGCGCCTGACGACGAGCGGTTCGGAGTGAGAAGCGCGCCCATGCAGGGGCGGAGTTTAGCGGGGAAGTTGCCCCTCGCCAATGGCACGTTGAGGATAGTTGCCCGTCATGTCGAAACTTATCGCTGGGGGCGGTTTGCGGGGCGCGTTGGTCGCGGCTGAAACCGCGCCGCCGGACGAGGTCCGCGCGGGCCTGGTGGACCGTCAGCCCCTCGCGGACCGCCGCGATTGCCGGATGCTCCCTGTGGCGGCCCATCGGCCGGCTCGATATGGACCTCCCCGTCGCCATCAGCGCCGGCAGTTCGCTTCAGCGAGGCCAGGAAGCGGCCGGCCGCGGCCCGTGGAATCTGGAATCGCGTCTCGTCCTGCGCGATCCGAATCGCGCCAACATCCTGTTTGGTGATGTGCCCACGCCGGCAGAGCAGGGGCAGAAGCCAGCGTGGATCGGCATTGTGGCGCCGTCCGATATTGACGCGAAACCAGACCGTATCCTCAAAGCCAGGACGCGGGCCTTCCTGACGGTCGCGCGGTCCTTCCAGCCGGTCACGCGGCCCCGCGGACGATCCGCCCTCGAGCAATTCTTCAGCCGCTGGCAAGCGAGCGCGATGCGCCCGCACCAGCATCGCGGCTATCTCCAGCGGATCGCGGCTTTCGAGCAGATCGGCACCAATCGAGCGATCCTCGTCATCGATCTCGGTCGGCTCGGCGAGCGTCGCGAGCAGGCGCGAGCGATCGGCGGCCGCGATCGCGGCGGCGGTCGGCGCCGGTATCCATTCGACCTGGATGCGCGCGTCGCGAAGCATGGCTTCAACCCGGCGGCGGCGCTGATAAGGCACGATCAGGACGGCGACGCCCTTCTTGCCTGCGCGCCCGGTCCGGCCCGACCGATGCTGCAGCGCCTCGGCATCGCGGGGCAGTTCAACATGGACTACCAGCGAAAGCGAGGGCAGATCGATGCCGCGTGCGGCAACGTCGGTCGCCACGCAGACGCGCGCGCGCCGATCGCGCAGCGCCTGGAGGGCGTGGTTGCGTTCGTTCTGGGTATGTTCTCCTGACAAGGCGACGGCGGCGAAGCCGCGTTCGACCAGGCTGGCATGGAGACGGCGGACGGCGTCGCGCGTCGCGCAGAACAGCATCGCCGTATCGGGCTCGTGCAGGCGGAGCAGATTGACGGTGGCGTTTTCGATATCCGAGGGCGCGACCGCGAGCGCCTGATAGGCGATATCGCCATGCCCGCGATCGGCGCCGAGCGTGGAGATGGTGAATGCGTCGCGCTGATAGCGGCGCGCGAGCGCCACGATGGGCTTCGGTATGGTCGCCGAGAAGAGCAAGGTGCGCCGGCCCTGCGGGGTCGCATCGAGAATTTCCTCGAGCTCCTCGCGGAAGCCCATGTCGAGCATCTCATCCGCTTCGTCGAGAATCACGGTGGCGAGCCCGGTCAGCAGGAGCGCGCCGCGTTCGAGATGATCACGCAGACGCCCGGGCGTCCCCACGACGATATGCGTGCCGTGCGACAGCGCGCGCCGTTCGCGCGACGGATCCATCCCTCCCACGCAGGGCGTGATGCGCGCGCCGGCCTTGCCATAAAGCCATTCGAGCTCACCCGCGACCTGGAGCGCGAGCTCGCGCGTCGGCGCGATCACGAGCGCGCGGGCAAAACCGGGCGGGGGCAACCTATCCCCCTCGGTGAAGATCTGAGGGGCGATCGCCATCCCGAATGCGACCGTCTTTCCCGATCCGGTCTGGGCGGAAACGATGAGGTCGCGCCCGTCGGCGGCGTCTTCGAGTACGGCCGCCTGGACAGCGGTGGGGGTCGCGTAGCCGCGCTCGGTCAACGCCTCAATCATGGGCGCAGGTAATTTACTAAAGGGCATATGTCCTTAAATGGGCGATTGGCCCCGCATCGCAAGCATAAAGCGCTTACTGGCGCGTCAGCGTGAGGCGCGGCACCGATCCCGAACCCTTGAGCGCGGCACCGCGGCCGGACAGCGAGGGGTTGGTCATGAAGTAGCGATGGAGATTGAACGGACGCTTGCCCGACGCGATCCGCTCATAGGAACCGTCCGCCAGAAGCCGCCAGCTTTGCTCGTCATCGATGAGGTTGGCGACCATCACCTGGTCCAATATCTGGGCGTGCACGGTGGGATTTTCGATCGGCATCAGATATTCGACACGGCGATCGAAATTGCGCGTCATCCAATCGGCCGAGGAGATGAACACCCTGGCATTGGGGCTGGGCAGTTCCTCGCCGTTGCCGAACGCCATGATTCGGCTGTGCTCAAGAAAGCGCCCGACGACCGACTTCACCCGGATATGTTCCGACAAGCCCGGTACGCCCGGCCGCAGGCAACAAATGCCGCGCACGACAAGATCGATTTCGACGCCGGCGGCGCTGGCGCGATATAATTTCTCGATGATCGCCGGATCGACAAGGCTGTTGACCTTGGCCCAGATCGAAGCCGGGCGTCCGGCGCGCGCATGATCAATCTCCGCATCGATCAGGCTGCTGAGCGTGTCGCGCAGCCCGAGCGGCGACAGCGACAGCAATTCCAGATCGGCAGGTTCGACATAACCGGTGATATAGTTGAACAATTTCGCGGCATCGCGCCCGGCGCGCGGATCCGCGGTGAAGAAGCTCAGGTCGGTATAGATACGCGCCGTGATCGGGTGATAATTTCCTGTGCCGAAATGGCAGTAGGAGCGGAAGGCCTCACCCTCGCGCCGCACCACCATCGAGACCTTGGCATGGGTCTTCCAGTCGATGAAGCCGTAGACGACCTGAACGCCCGCGCGTTCGAGCTCGGCCGCCCAGTTGATGTTCTGCTCTTCGTCGAAGCGCGCTTTCAACTCGATGACGGCGGTGACCGACTTTCCGGCATCCGCCGCATCGATCAGCGCGCGGATCACCGCCGATTGCTTGCCCGCGCGGTAGAGCGTCTGCTTGATCGCGACCACGTCGGGGTCGCCGGCGGCCTGCTTGAGGAAGGCGAGCACAACGTCGAACGATTCGTACGGGTGGTGGACGATGATGTCCTTCGAGCGGATCGCCGCAAAGCAATCGCCGCCATGTTCGCGGATCCGCTCCGGAAAACGCGCGGTGAAAGGCGAGAACTTCAGGTCGGGCCGGTCTTCATCGACCAGCTCGGCCAGATCGTTGACCGCCAGAAATTCCTGCGTGTCGACGATCACGTCCTCCGAACCGCCAATCTCTTCCTTGACCAGGCGCGCCAGCGCCTTGGGCATATTGGGGCGTGGCTCCAGACGGATGATACGGCCCTTGCGGCGGCGCTTGATCGCCGAACGGAAGAAACGGACGAGATCTTCGGCCTCTTCCTCAATCTCGATATCGCTGTCGCGAATGACGCGGAACGCCGTGTCGCTGAGCACATCGTAGCCGGGGAACAGCACGCTCGTGAAGCGGCGAATAAGCGTTTCGATCGTGACATAGCGCGCCCGTGTGCCGGGCAGACGGACGAAACGCTTGAGCGTCGCCGGCAGCATTACCAGTTCCTGCGTCGGCTCGCCGTCCGACATGCGCTTCAGATCGAACAGCAACGTGAAGCCCTTGTTCGGGATGAAGGGGAATGGATGCGCCGGGTCCAGTGCCTGCGGAGTCAGAACCGGGAAGATCTGCTCGCGGAAATGCTCCTCGCACCATTGAGCGACATCGCCGCTTATGTCGTCACTTTCCAATATTTCGATACCGGCGCGGCCGAGCTGATCACGCAAGTTCAGCCAGACGCGCTGCTGGATGTCGGTCAATTCGTCAGCGGCCTGGGCGATCGCCGTCAGCTGCTGGCCGGTAGTGAGCCCGTCGGGCGACCGGTCCTCGATCGCCTGAAGCTGCTGCCCCTTCAGCCCGGCGACACGGACCATGAAGAATTCATCGAGATTGTTACCGGAAATCGACAGGAACCGGACGCGCTCGAGCAAAGGATGGGCCGGATTGCAGGCTTCATCGAGCACGCGCTGGTTGAACGCGATCCAGCTCAGTTCGCGATTGAAGTAACGATCGGCCGGCGCGATCCGCTCAACCGCGCTCTCGACCAATACATCGTCGTCGATGGGTGCTGAGTTTGGCTGCTCCATCGTTGAACCTTACCCGTCGATTTGTGACTCGTCGATGACTCCGAGCGCGGCCAATGCCCGGCGAGCGAGCGGAATGGTCAAACGCTGGCGCTGTTCATACGCCAATTCATCGATCGCATCGACCGCCCGATGTACCCCAAGATAGGAACGTTCGATCCGCGGCACGAGATAACGGATCAGCTCCGGCGGAGCGGCGAGACCGCGCGCATGACATAATTTCTCGATCAATTGGGCGGCAAGCAGGTCGTCCGGCTCCTCGATTCGCACGACCGGGGTTGCCGCCAGCCGCGAGCGCAGATCGGGCAGCGCCACGCGCCAAGCCGGCGGCGGCGCGTCTGCGATTATGATCAACGGCCGGCGGCGTTCCTGCGCTCGATTCCAAGCGTGGAAAATCGCCTCCTCATCGGCGCTTTCCGCATTGTCGGCCAGTTCGCCGCCGGTCCTGGCGGCGAAGATGCGCCCGAGCAGCGAGCGGCCGGATTTACGGGGTCCGGTCAGAATCGTCGCCATTACCGGCCATAAAGACCAATGTTCGAAATGCCGGATCAGCGGCTTGTTCGCCTCGGAAACGCAATAATCCTGTTCGGTATCGCCCGCCGGCCATTCAAGCGGCAGCGCGATCTGGCTCATTTTGGCCGCGTCAGCCGCAAGCCGCCGCCAGTATCCTGCACCGCATAGCCGGCGGTGGCGAGCGCGGTGCGGAAGGTCAGCGGGTCGCCATCGTAGGCGACGCGCAGAACCGAGACGCCGCCGAGCGCGACGCTGTCCGTAGCAACCGCCTTGACCCCGGGGAGCGCGCGCAGGCTCGACTGAACCAGTATCAAGGTGGGATCGTCAGGGGTGTCGACCTGGACGAGGAAAGTCGACGCCGCCCCCGGCAGCGCGAGCGCCGATTCGGCTTCCAGCGGCGCCTCCTCCGGCAAATCGGGGGCTGCCGGGGGCTCGATCACGAGCGAGCTATCGGTTCGCAGCCGGCCGTCGCGCAGCGCATCGCCATAAGCCACATCGATCCGCCGGATTCCTTCGTCGAGCATGCGCGGCAATTGATCGCTGTCCGGCGCGGTCAGATCGAACCGGGTGACGATCTCACCATCCGGGCCGTGCAAAGCAGCAAAATGGGCAAGCACCGGCCCGCCTGGATAGAGGCGGACGATCTGGACGATCGGCACGACAATGTCCGACGCACCATATTGATCGAGCAGGTTGCGCCACAGTCCACGGCCGGGCCGTCCGGCCTGGGCAACGTGAAGGAGCAGGGGATCGAGCCCCGTCCCCACCGGCCGCACATAATCGATCGGGCTGCCGCCCGACCGGAAACGGGCCCACGCTTTCTGCCATTCGTTCCGACGCTCGAAGCTCTGCGGAGCGCCCCCCGACCACATCACGGGAATGACGAGCATCGGCACCGATCGCACCCCGGCCTGGGCCTGACCCAGCAGCTGCGCCGAACGGATGCGATCGAACAGGACGCCGAGATGCGCGATATAGCGATGGGCGCCGATCTGCTCGTCGCCCACCGAAATGCCGGCGACGATCGAATCGAGCGTGCCGTCGGGGAGATCGGGCGCGGCGCTGGCCGGCTGGCTGTTGACCCGGCCCCACAATATTTTCCATGCGCGCCGCTGCGCAAGCCGCCAGCCAAAACTGCGCGCCTGCTCGGCGGTTTTCGCGGAGACGTCGACCGCAACGTCATCGACTTCATAATTTGCCGAGCTGTCGATCGGCGGCACGCCGCGATCATTTCCCTCGATCTGCGCCAGAACGAGGCCACCAAAGCCCAATGCCGCCAAGGCGCCAATGAGGAGGGTGATGCGGCGAGCGGACGTCACGGTTGCGCCTTGTGGCGAAAGGCCCGTGGATTTCCAAGCGCGATATGGATAGGGCCGCCCCGAACACCCCCGTTCGTGCTGAGCTTGTCGAAGCACGTCGGCGCGGTCCGGAGCGTCCTTCGACTTCGCTCAGGACGAACGGAAGGATGGAATGACGGAATCCTATAGCTACGCCAAGGCCGGCGTTTCGATCGCGGCGGGCAATGCGCTGGTCAATGCGATCAAGCCGTTGGTGCGCGCGACCCGGCGCCCGGGCGCGGATGGCGAAATCGGTGGCTTTGGCGGCTTCTTCGACCTGAAGGCGGCGGGCTATGACGATCCGCTGCTCGTGGCCGCGAACGACGGCGTCGGGACCAAGCTGAAGCTCGCGATCGATAGCGGACGCCACGATACGGTCGGCATCGACCTGGTGGCGATGTGCGTCAACGACCTGATCGTACAAGGCGCCGAGCCCTTGTTCTTCCTGGACTATTTCGCGACCGGCAAGCTGGATACAGGGATTGCCGAGCAGGTGATCGCGGGCATCGCCAAAGGATGCCAGATCGCCGGCTGCGCGCTGATCGGGGGTGAAACCGCCGAAATGCCGGGCATGTACGCCGAGGGCGACTATGATCTTGCGGGCTTTTCGGTGGGTGCGGTCGAGCGCGCACAGGCGTTGACGGGCACGCGGGTCGAGGCAGGCGATATGCTGATCGGCCTCGCTTCCTCCGGCGTCCATTCGAACGGCTACTCGCTCGTGCGGCGGCTGGCGGCGGACAAGGGCTGGAAGCTCGATCGCCCGGCATTGTTCGATCAGGACCGGTTGCTGATCGACGTGCTGATGGAGCCGACCAGGATCTACGTTCGCTCGCTGCTGCCGCTGGTGCGGGCCGGCAAAATCAGCGCGCTGGCGCATATCACCGGAGGCGGCCTGCTGGAGAATATTCCGCGCGTATTGCCCGAGGGTCTGCACGCGACGGTGGATGCCGACCGCTGGCCGCAACCGCGGCTGATGGCGTTCCTGCAGGCGCAGGGGGCGATCGAGCCCGAGGAAATGGCGCGTACCTTCAATTGCGGGATCGGCATGGTCGCCGCGGTGCGGGCGGCTGACGTCGCCGAGATCATCGCGACGCTGACCGAGGCGAACGAGACCGTTTTCGAGATCGGCGAGATCGTGGCGGGGATACGGGGGTGTACGGTGCGCGGGTCGATGGACACATGGAGCGCACGGGCGGACTGGTCGGCGACGCATGAGGGCTAGCCCCCTGCTCCGTCACCCCAGCGAAAGCTGGGGTCTCAGGCCGCTTTGGCAACACGCTCATCGCTCCACCTCCCGAGACCCCAGCTTTCGCTGGGGTGACGTGGAAATCTGGGGCGACGCGTAATGGGACGCGCCAAGGTCGGTATCCTCATTTCCGGACGCGGATCGAACATGGCGTCGCTGATCGACGCGGCGCGCGATGCCGACTGCCCCTATGAAGTGGTGCTGGTGATCTCGAACGAGCCCGACGCGCCGGGCTTGGATTACGCAACCGCCAACGGCATCGCGACCTTCGCCGCCAACCATATCGGCATGAAGCGCGCCGAATTCGACGAACTTGTGGACGGCGCGCTGCGTGACGCCGGGGTCGAATATGTCGCGCTGGCGGGTTATATGCGGCTGCTCTCACCGGCATTCGTTGAGAAATGGGCAGGCCATATGGTCAATATCCACCCTTCCCTGCTGCCCCGATATAAGGGCCTGAACACGCATCAGCGCGCGATCGATGCGGGCGATGATATGCATGGATGCACCGTCCATCTGGTCACCGCCGAGCTCGACGATGGCCCGGTCCTGGCGCAAGCGACCGTCCCGGTTTTCGCGAATGACGACGCGCAAACGCTCGCGGCGCGCGTGCTGATCGAGGAGCACAAGCTGTATCCGGCCGCGCTCGCGAAATTGGTACAAGGATGAGCCCCGATCCCGAAGCGGATCTGGAAAGGCTACGCGCGATCTGTCTGGCTTTGCCGAAAAGCGCCGAGAAGCTCTCACACGGCATGCCGGCTTTCTACATTGAAAAGGGCAAGATTTTCGCGTGGTTCTGGCACAATCACCATGGTGACGGGCGGACCGCCGTGATGGTCAAGCTGACCGGCATCGAGGAGCAGGAGATGCTGATCGAGGCCGATCCGGATCTCTATTATCGCCCTCCTTATCTCGGCCCCTACGGCTGGATCGCGATCCGCACCGATCAGCCGCATTCAGACTGGGATCATATTGGCGACCGCATCGCTATCAGCTGGGATTTGATCGCGCCGCCCAGGCTGAGGGAGAAACGCTGATGGCCGATACGCCGCAGGAGCGCGAGGAGGCCGCCCGCGTCAGGCGCCGCTGGCTCAATCTGGGCGAGGTGATCGGGATTTTGGCGGTGCTTATATCCGGCCTCACCTTCTGGAACAGCTATCGCGAACGCACCAATGCCGAAGCGGAGCATGCGACCGAGACCGCGCAATCGGCCAAGAAAGCGCGCCTGATGATCCTCAAGGCGACGCCGGACAAGGAAGGCAAGACGCTGACGCTGGCGCCGCGCGCCGACGAACAGGCGATCCAGAGCCAGACCATCTATTTCCCGGCAAAGCTTGGCGTGTCGCCCGCCGAAACGAGCAGCGACGCGCGAATCGAGCGGAGGTGGTTCGAAAACGCCTTGGTCAGTGCGCGCAGGGCGGCCGGCGTCGAAGCCACGCCGGGCGACGCGCGGCTGCCGGTGCTGATCGAGACCCATTACCTTACGGAAGGCGATCCGCATGTCGACCGCGCCATCTATGAAGTGGGCTATGGCACCAGCCACAGCTTGATCGGCGGCACCGACGTCCATCTGCGCGGGCTTTCGCGCGACGGATCGGTGGCGAGCGCGAAGGCGGGGCAGACCAGGATCGATGCCTTGTGGGGGTCGCGGATGGCGGAGAAGAAAAAGGGATGAGTGCCCGTCCGATGGACGGACGATGGCCGAGACGCTGGCTATTCGCGCTTGAGAGTCGAAGCCCGAAGGCTGGCAAACGGAACTGGCCCAACACGCTTGCGACCCAACTACCCGCTTTCTAGAATCCAGCCGAATGCCAACAGCTGATCGCGGGATTCGGCCTGGCAGCAGGAATGCGCTATTCTGCAAGCTCGGCGCGTGACCGACGCGAAGACAAGAGCGCGAGCGGCCGCCTCGCCGCGGGGGAGATAGTGACGATGGCAACGTGGATCCTGATCGGCGTCGTGCTGGTCGTGCTAGTTTATGCGGTTGCGCTGTATAATCGCCTGGTCCGGCTGCGCGCGCTGGTGCGCGAGGGCTGGAGCGGGATCACGGTCCAGCTGCGGCGCCGCGCCGATCTCGTGCCCAATCTCGTTGCCACGGTCGAGGGCTATGCGGCGCACGAAAAAGGCGTGCTCGACGCCGTCACCGCGCACCGCAGCGACGCGATCGCCGCGCAGGGGGTCGATGCCACGGCGCGCGCCGACGCGCAGTTCAGCGGTCTGCTCGGCAAATTGGTGGCAGTGGCCGAGGCCTATCCCGAGCTGAAGGCGGACGCCAATTTCCGCCAGCTGCAGGACGAATTGTCCGAGATCGAGGAGCAATTATCGGGCGCGCGGCGCTATTATAACGCGACGGTGCGCGACCTGAATACCGGCGTCCAATCCTTCCCGGCGACGCTCATCGCGCGGCCAATGGGATTTCACGAGGAAGAATCTTACGCGGACGATGTCGCCGCGCTGCAGACGGCGCCGACGGTGCGGTTCGGCGCTCCCGGCAAATAAGCATGGCGCATCTGGTCCGGTCGTTCGTGGCGCTGGCGTGGTCGACGGCGGCAGCCGCGCAATCGGCCGAGGGTAGCGCTGGTGCCGGGGGTGCCGTCGCTGAAGAGCGTATCCTGAATTTTTCGAGCGACGTGACGATCGCGCGCGACGGCGAGCTGGACGTTACCGAGACGATCCGGCTGGTGTCGCTGGGCCAGGAAATCAGACGCGGTATCCAGCGGGACTTTCCTACCAGCTATCGCAATGCGATTGGCCAGCGGACGCGCGTCACGTTCCATGTAACCTCGGTCGCGCGCGACGGGCAGGCCGAGCCCTATGAACTGATCAGCCAGTTCAACGGCACGCGGATACGGATCGGGCGCGCCGATACCTTGTTGCCGCCCGGCGAGCATGTCTATGCGATCCGTTACCGGACAGGCCGCCAGATTCTCTACGGCGCGAAGCAGGACCGGCTTTACTGGAACGTGACGGGCAGCGGATGGACGTTTCCGATCGACGTTGCCGAGGCGCGGATCACATTGCCCACGCCCGCTACATTCGGGGACAGGGCCGTCTATACCGGCGCGCAGGGCGCGACCGATCACGACGCAGACGTGATCAGTGAGGCGCCGGGGACGATCATGTTCCGGACGACCAAGCCGCTCCCCCGTGAGAACGGGCTGACGATTGCGGTCGACTTCCCGAAAGGCGTGCTCGCCCCGGTTACGGCGGGGCAGCGGCTGGGCTGGTGGCTGATGGATTGGGGGACGCTGGCGGGCGGCGTCGCCGCGCTTCTGCTGATCGTCACTTATTATGTCCGCGCATGGTGGCTGGTGGGCCGGGGGCCGCGCGCGGGAACGATCGTGCCGCTGTTCGTTCCTCCCGAGGGGCTGAGCGCTGCCGCAACGCGCTATGTGTGGAAGATGGCGTCCGACAATGATGGCTTCAGCGCGGCGATCGTCGATCTGGCGGTCGCCGGCCACGTCCATATCAGGAAGGAAGGTGACGGCTGGTTCAGCCGCGGGACGACGACGCTTGAGAAGGTCGCTTCGGGCAAGCCCGTGCGCGCGGCGGAGGCGGCGATGCTGGCCGCGCTGTTCGCAGAAAGCGACACGATCGTCCTGAAGCAGGAAAATCACAGCCGATTGCAGGCGGCCAAGGCGGCGCTCCAGGGCGAACTGGAAAGCGCTTATTGCGGGAAGCTGTTCGACAAGCATCGCGGCTGGGCGACGTTCGGGATGCTCGCGATCGCGGCCGCGGTGGTTGGGCTGTCGCTGTTCGCCGCTTTCGTCCGGCTGCCCGCGGACCCGGGCGGCGCGATCAGGTTGCCGCTAATCGCGCTGGCTATGTTCGGGCTCGCGTGGTGGCTCCATCATCTGCGCGCGGAAGGCAGCGCGATGACCATGCTCGCGAGGATAAGCGCATTCGCCGCTGCCGGAATTGGACTGTTCGCCGCCTTCCCTGCCGTGACCGGCGCACTATCGGGCGGCGCGTGGCCGGTGTTGCTGCCACTGGCGGCCGCGCCGATCGCACTGTCGGCCTATAGTTGGCTGTACGCGCCGACGCGCGAGGGCCGCATCGTGATGGATCATATTGCCGGCTTCCGCCGCTATTTAGGGATCACCGAGGAGGACCGGCTTGACGCGCTGCATCCGCCCGAAAAAACGCCCGAGCTGTTCGAACGTTACCTGCCTTATGCGATCGCGCTGGATGTCCAGAACCGCTGGGCCGAGCGCTTTGCGGGCGTGCTGGCCACGGCGGCGGCAGCGGGGGCCACCGGGCATGCCGTCGGCTGGTATTCGGGAAGTGGCGATATCTGGAGCGATCCGGGCGGCTTCGCCGACAGCGTAGGGTCCTCGCTTGCAAGCACCATATCATCGGCATCGGCATCGCCGAGCAGCGGAGGCGGTTCCTCGGGCAGCGGCTCGTCGGGCGGTGGAGGGGGTGGCGGTGGCGGTTCCGGCTGGTGATTTGCGCGGGATCGTGGATGCTCGCTCGGGCTACACACCGCCCGCCTATGACGAGAATCAGTCCGGGCGGCCTCGCCAGTTTCGACATCAAGCCATTCCGCTCCATAAAAGTGTGCGCGGCCCATGGCGGAACGAAAAAGGGGCCACCCTTTGGCGACCCCTTCATTGTCGAACATTCGCGGCTGATCAGCCGACAATCTCTTCCGGTTTGAAGAAATAAGCGATCTCGATCGCCGCATTCTCTTCGCTGTCCGAACCATGGACCGAATTGGCTTCGATCGATTCCGCCAGTTCCTTGCGGATCGTGCCGGGCTCGGCATTGGCGGGGTTGGTTGCCCCCATGATGTCGCGATTGCGCTTCACGGCGTCCTCGCCCTCGAGCACCTGCACCACCACCGGACCGGAAATCATGAAGCTGACCAGATCGCCGAAGAAGGGACGTTCCCGGTGGACGGCGTAAAAGCCCTCGGCCTGCTCCCGCGTCATCTGGATGCGCCTGGACGCGACGACGCGAAGGCCGGCCTCCTCCAGCATCTTCGTTACCGCACCGGTGAGATTACGGCGGGTGGCGTCGGGCTTGATGATCGAGAAGGTGCGGGTCGTCGCCATGGCGATGCCATTGCTCCATGCTGCATGTTGCGGGAATTGGCCGCGCCTCTAGCGGGGAGACTTCGCGGTTGCAACAGCGACGAGGCTCAGGCCGCCACCAGCTCCACCCCCAACAGGCGCAACAATTGCCCGCGCAGCGCATCCGTCTGCTGCTGGCGGGCCGTGGGATCGGGGATCGGCACGACGCGGATATCCGCCGCCAGCCGACCGCCATCGAGGAGGACGATGCGGTCGGCAAGAGCGATCGCTTCATCGATATCGTGGGTCACCAGCAGCACCGCCGGATTGTAACGATCCGCCAGGCGCCGCACCAAGGCGTGCATCTGGATGCGGGTCAGAGCATCGAGCGCGCCGAAAGGTTCGTCGGCGAGCAGCAAGGCGGGCTCGCGCACGAGAGCGCGCGCGAGAGCCACGCGTTGCTGCTCGCCGCCGGACAATTCATGCGGCCAGGCTCGCTCACGGCCGGCGAGACCGACCTCGTTGAGCATGGCGCGCGCG
>DATMIP010000269.1:0-8575 GCA_035554515.1 Sphingomonas sp.
TACTCTCTTGATATGGCGCGGCACATGAAGTCAATCAGCACATAGGCCGAAATCCACGCCGCGAGCCAAAAAACGAGGAAGGGATCGATCATCTCCTTTTGGCGCCCCCTGCTCATCCTGTCCGCCGCGATCTCTCTGACAACGTCCGCGCCGGCCGAGGACGGTTATGACCTGTGGTTGCGCTATCGCCCTCTGCCGGCGGCGCTGCGCGCCAATGCCGCGCGGCACGCGGTTGCGATCGGTGCCCCCGCGCGCGCGTCGCCTATCCTCGCCGCGGCACTCGGCGAGCTGCGCCATGGCCTGGCCGGACTGCTCGGGAGGCCCGTCGGGACTGGCGCCGGCCGAGGGGCGATCCTGGTCGGCACGCCGCGCAGCCTGCCGGTGCTGGCATCGCTCCGGCTGCCGCTTTCGGGCCTTGGCGACGAAGGATATGTCGTGCGCAGCGTCAGCATTCGCGGCCTGCCGGTCACGGTGGTCGCGGCCAATGGCGACCGGGGCTTGCTCTACGGCAGCTTCGCCTTGCTGCGTCTGTTCCAGACCGGGGCGTCGCTCGATCACATCGATATCGTCTCCGCGCCCGGACTGCGGCTGCGTATATTGAACCACTGGGACAATCTGAATGGCCATGTCGAGCGCGGCTATGCCGGCGACTCGCTGTGGGATTGGTGGAAACTCCCCTATTACAAGGACCCTCGCTATAGCGATTATGCGCGCGCCAATGCGTCAATCGGCATCAATGGGACGGTCCTCAACAACGTCAACGCCGCTGCGGCCAGCCTGACCGGAGACTATATCGCGAAGGCGGCCGCGCTGGCGGACGTCTTCCGGCCGTGGGGAATCAGGGTCTATCTTTCGGCGCGCTTTTCCGCGCCGATCGAGATTGGCGGACTCAAGACCGCCGACCCACTCGACCCCGCCGTAGCCGCCTGGTGGAAAGCGAAGGCCGATGAAATCTATCGCGCGATCCCCGATTTCGGTGGATTCCTGGTAAAGGCCAATTCGGAGGGTCAGCCAGGCCCCCAGGATTATCACCGCACGCATGCCGATGGCGCCAACGTGCTGGCCGATGCCGTGCGACCCCATGGCGGAATCGTGATGTACCGCGCGTTCGTATATGTCGAGCAAAAGGCCGGCGAGCCCGAGGATCGGGTCAAGCAGGCCTATGACAGCTTCAGGCCGCTGGACGGCCGCTTCGCCGGCAACGTGATGGTCCAGGTCAAGAACGGGCCGCTCGACTTTCAGCCGCGCGAGCCGGTCTCGCCCCTGTTCGGGGCCATGGCGAAAACGCCGCTGATGCTCGAGCTGCAGATCACCAAGGAATATCTGGGCCAGGCGACCCACGCCGTCTACATGGGCGCGCTGTTCGAGGAGGTTTTGAAGGCGGACACCTTCGCACGGGGTCCCGGTACGACCGTCGCCAGGGTACTGGAACGGCAGGCGATCAGCGGGATCGCCGGGGTGGCGAATACGGGCCAGGATCGCGACTGGAGCGGATCGACGTTCAACCAGGCCGATTGGTATGCGTTCGGACGGTTGGCGTGGGATCCCAAGGCCTCATCGCGCGATATCGCGGCGGAGTGGGCGGCGATGACCCTGCTGCCCGATCCGCGCGTGGTGAAGCCGGTCGTGGCGATGATGATGACCTCGCGGGAGGCCGTGGTCGATTATATGACGCCGCTGGGTCTCGCGCACATCATGGGCACGGGCCATCACCATGGCCCGGCGCCGTGGGTCCATGAGCTGGCGCGGGCGGAATGGAACCCGGTCTATTACCACCGCGCCGCCGCTGACGGCATCGGCGTCGATCGCACGGCGAGCGGTACCAACGCGATCAGCCAATATGCTCCGCCGGTTGCCAGGGCGTTCGCCGATCCGGCGACCACTCCGGACGAATATCTACTGTGGTTCCACCATCTGCCCTGGGATTACCGGATGAAATCTGGCCGGATCCTGTGGGATGAACTCGCCCTGCATTACCAGAAGGGGGTGGACGATGTGGCCGCGATGCAGCAACACTGGCGTGCCGTGCGTCCGTTCATCGACCATGAGCGCTACGAAAAGACCGATGCGCTGCTTGGCATCCAGCGGCGCGAAGCCGAATGGTGGCGCGACGCCTGCCTTCAATATTTCCAGACATTCGCGAAGCGGCCGATACCCTCAGGCGTCACTGCGCCAGCGCATCCTTTGTCTTATTATCAGTCATCGGATTTCCCTTATGCACCAGGACGCTGAACACGCCACCGGCGTCGGCCGCGCGTCATTACGGGCAGAGACCTTTCCGTTAACCGCTGTGTAATTGCTAAACTACCTATATGCGATAAGGGGTCCAGTTCATTCTTTTGCCTCCGCGTCGAAGTATTGGTAAGCAACGGGCGGAGGGGTGTTGAGCCCGCACCGCCGGAGAATAGTTTGAGCCACAAAATCTCTCGTCGACAGCGTCGCGCACCCACAATCAGCGACGTGGCCGCAAGCGCCGGTGTGTCGCCGATGACGGTATCCCGCGTCATTAACGGTGAAGCCAATGTTCGCGCCGCGACGCGTGATCTGGTCAACGCGGCGATCATCGAACTGGGCTACGCGCCCAATCGCGCCGCGCGCAGTCTTGCCGGTGCGGAAGAATTGCGGATCGGCCTCCTCTACAGCAATCCGAGCGCCGCCTATCTCAGCGAGTTTCTCGTCGGCGGGCTCGACCAGGCCAGCCGGGGCAATGTCCAGCTGATGGTCGAGCAATGCGAGATTGGCGAGCGCGAGGTGCAGGCGGCCGAGCATTTTGTCCGGATGGGCATTCATGGCGTGATCCTTCCGCCGCCCCTGTGCGATTCGACCGCGGTGATCGAGGTATTGCAAACCGCCGGCGTGCCGATGGTCGTTGTGGCGAGCGGCAGGCCGCCGGCAGACATCAGCGCGGTGAGCATCGACGACGAACATGCGGCGTTCGACATGACCTGCCATCTCGCCCGGCTGGGCCATCGGCGGATCGCGTTCATCTCCGGTAACCCCAATACCACCGCCAGCGGCCGCCGGCTTGCCGGATATCAGCGCGGCCTGGAAAGCAGCGGCATCCCGTTCGAGCCCGATCTTGTCGAGGACGGTCTGTTTACCTATCGGTCGGGCCTCGATGCAGCCGAGCACCTGCTCGATCTGAAAGAGCCACCCTCGGCCATCTTCGCGGCGAACGACGACATGGCCGCGGCCGCGGTTGCGGTGGCGCATCGTCACGGGCTCGACGTACCGGGCGACATTACCGTGTGCGGGTTCGACGACACGCCGCTCGCGACGACCATCTGGCCCGAGCTCACCACGATCCATCAGCCGATCCGCGATATGTCGCGCGCGGCGATGGAACTGCTCGCGGCCGAAATACGCGCGCGGCGCGGGCCCATGCGGCCCGCGCCGCAGCATCTGCTGCTGGACTATACGTTCGTGCGGCGGCAATCGGACGCTGCTCCACGGCGCAGGCCTTCGGCGGGCGCTTGACAGCCTGACGCGCAGGCATTGTAGCGCTCACATGATTTCTGAAAAGCAGCTGTCGTGACCCGGGTTTCCGTCCGCCCGTTCCGTTCGCGCGACTGGTTCGCCGATCCGGCGCGCAGCGACATGGTTGCACTCTATCTCGAACGGTTCATGAATTACGGCATCACGCCGGAGGAGCTGCGCTCGGGCAAGCCGATCATCGGCATCGCGCAATCGGGCAGCGACCTTTCCCCATGCAATCGCATCCATGTCGAGCTCGCCAAGCGCACCGCCGCGGGTATCCGCGATGCGGGCGGGATACCGATGGAATTCCCGGTACATCCGATCTTCGAAAATTGCCGCCGACCGACCGCCGCGCTCGACCGCAACCTGCTTTATCTGGGACTGGTCGAGATCCTCTACGGCTATCCGATAGACGCGGTGGTGCTGACCACCGGTTGCGACAAGACCACGCCGTCGCAGATCATGGCGGCCTCGACCGTCGACATTCCGGCGATCGTGCTGTCTGGCGGACCGATGCTAGACGGCTGGCATGAAGGCGAACTGGTCGGGTCGGGCACGGTGATCTGGCGCTCGCGGCGCAAGCTCGCGGCGGGCGAGATCGACGAGGAGGAATTCCTCAAGCGCGCGACCGACAGCGCGCCCTCGCCCGGCCATTGCAACACGATGGGCACGGCATCGACCATGAACGGCGTGGCCGAAGCGCTCGGTTTGTCGCTGCCCGGCTGCGCCGCAATCCCCGCGCCCTATCGCGAGCGCGGACAGATGGCCTATCGCACCGGCCAGCGCATCGTCGAGATGGCTTATGAGGATTTGCGGCCGTCGAAGATCCTGACGCGCGAAAGCTTCCTCAACGCGATCGCCTTCGTCAGCGCCGCGGGTGGATCGTCCAACGCGGAGCCGCACATCATGGCCATGGCGCGCCATGCCGGCGTCGCGCTTTCGCCCGACGACTGGACCACGCACGGTTATGATCTGCCGCTGCTGCTCAATATGCAGCCGGCGGGCAAATATCTGGGCGAGGGCTTCCACCGCGCGGGCGGCGTGCCGGCTCTGCTGTGGGAATTGCTGCAGGCAGGCAAGCTCAATGCCGGCTGCGCGACCGTCACCGGGCGCACGATCGGCGAAAATGTCTCCGGCCGCGAAAGCCATGACCGCGACGTGATCCGCCCGTTCGCCGCGCCGCTCAAGGAACGCGCCGGCTTCCTCGCATTGTCTGGAAACCTGTTCGATCACGCGATCATGAAGACCAGCGTGATTTCCGAGGAGTTCCGCAACCGTTACCTCAACCGCCCAGGATCGGAAGGCGCGTTCGAGGCGCGCGCGATCCTGTTCGACGGCGCGGACGATTATCATCACCGGATCAACGATCCGTCGCTGAAGATCGACGAAAATTGCATCCTGGTGATGCGCGGCGCGGGCCCGATCGGCTGGCCGGGATCGGCCGAGGTGGTGAACATGCAGCCGCCCGATGCACTGATCCAGCGCGGCGTGATGTGGCTGCCGACCTTGGGCGACGGCCGCCAGTCCGGCACGTCGGACAGTCCCTCGATCCTCAACGCCTCGCCGGAGAGTGCCGCGGGCGGCGGGCTTGCCTGGTTGCGGACCGGCGACACCATCCGGATCGATCTCAACGCGGGCACATGCAACGCTCTGGTCGACGAGGCCGAGATTGCGCGCCGCAAGGCCGAGGGCGCGCCGCCGATCCCCGAGAGCCACACGCCGTGGGAGGAATTGTTCCGCGAGAAGACCGGCCAGATGCACGACGGCGCGGTGCTGGAATTCGCGCTCAAATATCGCGGCATTGCGGCGAAGACGCCGCGACATAATCACTGACCAGAGCCGTCACCCTGAACTTGTTTCAGGGTCCATCGCGCCACAGACGCCGACAGTGCGGATGATGGATGGATGCTGAAACAAGTTCAGCATGAAGAGGTACAGAAAAGGCCCGCCGCTCACTCGAGCGACGGGCCTCTTTCCTTGCCCCGAAAGCGACGAAGAAGCTCAGCCCTCCATCGCCTCCAGTTCCTTGCCCTTGGTCTCATGGATGAAGCTCTTCACCAGGAAGAAGCTGATCACCGCCGATACCGCGTAGAAGGTGTAGGTCGCCGTGAGGCCGAGATTGGCGGCCATGATCGGGAAGCTCTGCGCGATCAGATAATTCGCGAACCATTGCGCGAAGCCGCAAACGGCAAGCGCCGAGCCGCGGATCTGGTTCGGGAACATCTCGCCCAACATGACCCACATGATCGGGCCCCAGCTCATATTGAAGAAGATCACATAGAGGTTGGCGGCGATCACGGCGAAGGTTCCGTTCGATGGTGACAGCTGCAAATTGCCCGCCGCATCGAGCGTGCCGCTATGGAAGGCGAACACCATCGCGAACAGCGATAGCGCCATACCGGCCGATCCGAACAGCAGCAGCGGCTTGCGGCCGATCTTGTCGACCAGCGCGATCGTCACGAAGCAGGCCGCGATCGAAACGAACCCTGAAATGATGTTGCGCTGGAGTGCCGTATCCTCGGTTGCGCCGGCCAGCTTCCACAGCGTCTCGCCATAATAGAAGATGACGTTGATGCCGACGAGCTGCTGGAACACCGCGATCACCAAACCGGCCCAGACAATGGGACGGAGGTTGTAACCGCCCGGCACCAGAACATCGCGGAGACGGGGGCGATGATCGGCGCTGAAACTGTTGCGAATCTCCTCGAGCTTCGCCTTGGCAACCGTTTCGCCAAACAGGCGCACGAGGACGGTTGCCGCGTGCTCGTTGCGGCCCTTCGACACCAGGAAGCGGGGGCTTTCCGGAATGAAGAACAAGGCGACGAGAAAAACCGCTGCCGGCAATGCCTGCATCAGGTACATCCACCGCCACGCCTCATAGCCGGCCCACCACATGTTCGTGGACTTGCCGGCCGCATTGGCGAGGAAATAGTTGACCACGAAAGCTGCGGTAAGACCGGTGATGATCATCACCTGCTGGATGGTGGTCATGCGCCCCCGGATATTGGCGGGTGCCACTTCCGATATGTAGGCCGGCGAGAGCACGCTGGCCGTGCCTACCGCCATGCCGCCGCAGAGGCGCGCGATCAGGAAAATCATGTGATCGTGCGAGATGCCCTGCACGATCGCCCCAACCAGAAACAAAGCGGCGGCGAACATCATGACGTTGCGGCGGCCAAAGACATCAGCGAAGCGTCCCGCCAGGAAGGCTCCGATGAAGCAGCCGATCAGCAACGAGCCGACCGTGAAGCCAAGGCTCGCGTCGCTGAGATTGAATGCCGCCCGCAGGCCATCCTGGGTGCCGTTGACGGCCCCGCTATCATATCCGAACAATAATCCGCCGATCGTCGCGACCGCGACGATCGCGGCAATAAAGCCGATATTGCTTTGGCTAGCCCCTCGCTCCATTTCCTGCTCCCTATGTTTTTTGCCCGTCAGAAAAGACTGACGAGATGTCCGGGTAATCCCGCCACTTCCACGTCGAACGCGAAAATATTCCCGGCCAGAGGTTGGCTGGCCGATGCCTCCGCGTCGAGGCCTTTTCGTGCGCTGGTCGCGTATGCGGTGCGCAATTCGGCACCGCCGAACGCGATCTTGGTAATATTGGCCGCCGGGAACCGGATTTCGCTGACGATTTTCCCGTCCGGCGAATAACGCCGCGCGCGCCAGCCGCCCCACAGACCGATCCAGACATGACCCTCGGAATCGCATACCGAGCCATCGGGCCAGCCATCCGTCGCGTCGATCGTCGCGAAATGGCTCGGCCGACCCAATGTACCATCATCGTTGACAGGCACGCGGTGGATCACGCGGGCGAGCGTGTCGGTATGATACAGGATGCGCCCGTCCGGGCTGAGCGCCGGCCCGTTGGTAATACAACAGGGCGAAAGGCCGCTGTCGCGCACGACGCCCCGATCGAGACAATATAGATGGCCGCTCGGGGATTCCTCGTCATCGTCCATCGACCCAAACCAGATTCGTCCCCGGGGATCGACCGTCGCATCGTTGAGCCGGTTACCCGGCCTCGCCGCTTCGGGCGCGGCGATCATGTCGAAGGTGCCGGTCGCCGGATCGAAGCGCGCTACGCCCTGCTGCAGCCCGGCGACGAATGTGCCGTCGTCCGATGGCAGCACCCAGCCTACCTGGCCAGGCGCGTCATAAACCTTGTGATCCCCGCTTGCCGGATCGAACCGATGAATCTCGTGGCGCTTGATGTCGACGAACCATAATGCCTGTTCGCGCGCGACCCAGACCGGGCCTTCGCCGAGCGTCGCCTGCGCGGCGAGGACGCTGCGGGGCGCGTTCATCAGCGCCAGCCCGCGTCGACGAAATAATCGTGGGCGGTACACATGCGCGCATCGTCGGACGCCAGGAAGAGCACCATTGCCGCTATGTCGGCCGGCTGAATGCGCCCGTCGATACACTGCGATTTGACGATTTCCGCCTCTCCTTCCGGCGTGTACCATTTCTCCTGGCGCGGTGTCTGAACATTCCCCGGCACGATCGTGTTGACGCGTATGCCACAGCGGCCGAGGTCGCGCGCCAGTGCGCGCGTCATGCCCTCGATCGCGGCCTTGGAGGTCTGATAGAGGACGAGATTCTCGAGCGCGAGATGCCAGCTGATCGAGCCGAAATTGAGGATCACGCCGCCGCCGGCGCGTTTCATCGCCGGTATAACGGCTTGCGCGGCAAAGAATTGGTGCCGCAGATTGACCGCCATGCGATCGTCCCAATATGCCGGCGTCACCTCCTCGACGGTGTGGCGATCGTCATTGGCGGCATTGTTGATGAGTATATCGATCCCGCCGAGTTTTTGCTCAAGCTCTTCGAGCGTCTGCTTGAAGGTGGCGATGTCGGTGATGTCGCACTGGCGATAAAGCGGCTTGTGGGGCATGTCGCATAGCCGCTCGACCAGATCACGCGACGCCTGGTCGGCAATGTCGACAAAGGCGACGCGCGCGCCCTGGCGGGCGAAGGCTTCAACCAGTCCCTCGCCAATTCCGCTGCCACCTCCGGTAATGAGGACGCGCTTGCCCCGAAGACTGGGATAGATCGCAGTCAGGCTGGTATCAGTCACCGACATAGACGGTCTTCATCT
>DATMIP010000270.1:0-4093 GCA_035554515.1 Sphingomonas sp.
TGCGCGCGCAGAATTCGCAATGCACCTCGATCAGCCCATCGGTTCCTGCCATGGCCGCGCGTTCGTCGGTCGGGAATCGGCCGATCACGCGCGCGACATGATCGGGATCGCAGCGGCAGCCCCGCTTCGGCGCAATACCGCGAATCACCCTCACTTCATCTTCGTTGAACAGCCGCCACAACAATGTCTCGAGGCTTAGTTGGGCATCGGCGAGCTCGTTGCTTCGAACGCTGCCGCCAAGCGCCGCGACATGTCCCCATTCCGGATGGTCCAGCCGCGTGTGCAATCGCTCACGGCCTTCTTCTCCCTCGGGCAGATGTTGCAGCATCAAGCCTCCGGCAACCATGCCGCCGTCCGCCGTACGACCGATCCCGATACGGACCAGGCTCGGTATCTGCTCGGACTGCGCGAAATAGGATTCGGCCGCCTCGGCCAGGCTGCCCCCTTCGAGCGGTACGATGCCCTGATAACGCTCGCCCGACGCGGTCTGGTCAAAGGTAATGGCGAGATAGCCCTTGCCGAACAGGGCGAACAAGGATGGTTCCATCGGCAGCTCGCCCAGGCGGTCCGCATCGTGACGGACATAGCCACGCATCTCGCCCCCACGATAATCGGCCACGAGCAATTCGATGACGCCGTTCTCGGTCTGTGCCTGGAGTGTCAGCTGCCCCTCGACATCCTTGAGCGTCGCGCCGAGCAGGGCGGCGAGGACGATCGCCTCCGCGAGCACCTTCTCAACCGCGGGCGGGTAGCCATGCGCCGAAAGAATTGTGTCAAGCGTGGGGCCGATCCGGACGAGCCGCCCGCGAGCGTGGCGATCGGGAATAGTGAAGGCGAGTGCCGTGTCGAGATTGGGAGATGTCATGGCGGCTATGTCGCAATCCCCTCAGGCTTTTCCAACCCGGCGCCTAGTGTGGTGGATTTGAAATTCGCTACACTAAGCGGCTAGGCGCGGAGCGAATTTCAAATCCATAAACCACACTAGAATCATATAGTTGCTAGTGACCCTGATGAATCTGAAGTTCGTTCGACGCCTGCCAAATAGTGTGACGAACTTCAGATTCGGGTCACTAGCCTGACCGTTCGGCGCGAACGGCATTTTTACAGCAAGTAGAGCGAGGCCAATTCCCTGACGAGGCCGGTCGGCAGGGCGGCGAGATCGTCGGTCTCACCGCCGAGGTCGGCGGGCGGCTCGGTCAGATAACGCCAGCCCTGGTGGGCGCGCTTGGGGCGGACGCGGACCGGTACCAGCGCCTCCTCCAGCCGGATCAGGCAATGGCCGCGTTCATCCTCCTCGAAGCGCAGGATGCCGCTGCGCGCGACCAGCTGATGTTTGATGATCCAGTAGAGCGAGCCGCCGATCAATTCGGTATGACGGGTCGGGCGGTAGCGGGTGGTGATGAAGGTTTCGCCACCAATTGCGCGCCCGCTCAGCCGTTCACGCAGCAATTCCGGATCGGGACAGCCGACCGCGACCTTGGTAAGATGAAGCGACGCCATCGTGCCCATGTGGCTCGCCATGACGCCCGATCAAGCTCAGCCGTGGATCCCGACGATCGCGGCGAGGCCCAGGAAGCTGAGATAGCCCATACAATCGGTGCACATGGTGACGAACACCGCCGATGATACGGCGGGATCGACCCGCATCCGTTCCAGCGTGAGCGGCACCAGCACGCCGGCGAGACCTGCCACCAGATTGTTGATGAGGATCGCCGAGCCGAACACCAGAGCGAGATCGGTGCGGTGCCAGAAAATGAAGGCGCCGACCCCGATCAGCAGGCCGAGGGCAGCGCCGTTCATCGCGGCGATGCGGAATTCGCGCCCAATCATGCGCCAGGTGTTGGAACTCGTTACCTGATTGGTCGCCAGCGCGCGCACGATCACGGCCAGCGTCTGCGTTCCCGCATTGCCCCCCATCCCCGTGACCACGCCCATCAGCGCCGCGAGCAGGGCAAAACGCGCGATCTGCCCGTCAAACAATCCGACCACGAAGGCCGCAAGCATGGCGGTGGGCAGATTGACGAGCAGCCACAGGAGGCGCGTGCGGACCGTCAGCCGGATCGGCTCGTTAATGTCGCCGTCGCCCGCGCCCGACAGGCGTAGCGCATCCTCGCCCGCCTCTTCCTGGATGATGTGGACGATGTCATCGACCGTGATCATGCCGACCAGGCGTTCGTTATGATCGATCACCGCGGCCGAGATCAGCGCATATTTCTGGAAGCGCAGCGCAACCTCTTCCTGATCCATGTCGACCGGGATCAATGTCTGCTCGCGCTGCATCACGTCGGCGATCGGGACCTTGCGCTGCGAGCGCAGGATCCACGACAATTTGCAGGTGCCGACCGGATGGTGACCGGCATCGACCACGAAGACTTCCCAGAAATCCTCGGTCAGATCGTCATTGCCGCGCAGATAATCGAGCACGTTGCCGACGGTCCAGTGGATCGGCACCGCGATCAGCTCGCGCTGCATCAGGCGGCCGGCGGATTCGTCCGGATAGGAGAGCGCTTCCTCGATCGCGGCGCGATCGTCGGGTCCCATCGCGCGCAAAACCTCGCGCTGGTCCTCGACATCCATGTCCTCGATGATCGCGACCGCGTCATCGGTATCGAGTTCGGAGGCGAGATCGGCGACCTGCTGGGCGCTCAGGGCCTCCAGCACCTGGTCGCGCACCCAATCGTTCATCTCGGCCAGCACGTCGCCATCGAGCAGGTCCACCAGCGCTTCCGCCAGCGGCTGACGCTGATCGGCCGGCGCCAGTTCGAACAGATCGGCGATGTCGGCGGGGTGGAGCGGCTCGACGAGCGCGCGGGCCTGCCCGATCTCGCCCTCTTCGACATGCCCGACAACGGCATTGACGAAATCCGGAGTCAGCCGATCATCTTCGTCGTGCGAAGGTTCGGTGTGCGGATCGGACAAGAAGGGACCGGTGCCAGCTGGATCGACGGCGTGCTCGGCGATGTCGGTCTCGCGCTCGCTCATGGCCATCTCCCGCAACGCAGGCGTCCGCTTAGGCCGGGGAACCGGGCTTGTCAGCCCTTCATTGCCGCGCGCGCGACCCCATATGGCCGCCGTGACCTATCGCCTTTCCGTCCTCGACCAGTCGCCGATCGCCGCCGGCTCGACCGCGACCCAGGCACTTCACAATACGATCGATCTGGCACGGACGGCCGACGCGCTGGGCTATCACCGCTACTGGCTGGCGGAGCATCATGCTTCGCGCTCGCTCGCGGGTGTGGCGCCCGAGGCGTTGATCGGCCCCGTGGCGCTGGCGACGAAGCGGATGAGGATCGGATCGGGCGGGATCATGCTGCCCCATTATTCGCCCTTCAAGGTGGCGGAGATGTTCGCGATGCTCGCCGCGCTCGCCCCCGGACGGATCGATCTGGGCCTGGGCCGCGCGCCCGGCAGCGACCAGCGCACCGCATTTGCCCTGCAGCGCGATCGCAGCCGGCGCATGATCAGCGATTTCCCCGAACAGCTCGACGAACTCACCGGCTATCTCGAACATACATTGCCCGAAGACCATGCCTTCGCGCCGCTGCAGGACCTGATGCCGGCCGGAGGCGGGCGGCCCCAATTGTGGATGCTCGGCTCCTCGCCGGAATCGGCTTATTGGGCGGCCGAGCGCGGCCTGCCTTATTGCTTTGCGGACTTCATCAATTCCGATGGAGGGCATCTGGCGCACGCTTATCGTCAGAATTTCCGTCCGTCGCCCCAGCTCGCCGATCCTTATGTCATGGCGGCAACCTGGACGATCGCGGCGGTAACCGGCGAGGAAGCCGAGCGGCTGGCCGCGCCCGCGCGCATGATGTTCGCCCACCTGGTCGCGGGCACGCCGATCCCGGTGCCGCCGGTCGAGGAGGCGATGGCCTGGCTCGAGGCCAATCCGCGGGCCAGCCACCGATCGCGGCGGACAGTGCTCGGCACAGCCCGGCAGGTGCGCGAGGGGCTCGACGCGGTGGCTGCGGAATATGGCGCGGACGAACTGATGCTGGTCAACATCATGCCCGATCATGCGGCGCGGCGCCGTTCCTATGAGCTTGTCGCCGCCGAATATGGGCTGGCGCCGATCGCGACGGCTGCTTAAGCC